>DASPJH010000419.1:0-5384 GCA_035628715.1 Bacteroidia bacterium | reverse complement strand
GATAACCTGATGCTTGAGAAAGCAATAGCCAAATATGGGGTAAATACTTCACAATCTTTTATGCTGGGTGACAGCGACCGGGATGTGGGAGCAGCAAAAAAAACAGGTTTGAAAGTTTTTAAAATCCTTTCCAATCACCCGCCTGACTTGCAGCAATTGCAAGAAATTCAGCAGATTGCCTCGGTAACGTTTCCGGTGGTTTAACATTTTCTTAACATACCGGCACTACCTTTGAACTTTTTCAACACCTGTTAGTTAAAGTCTTTAAGTTCAACAAAGTCAAGGGCAATAATTTTGCTGTACTACTTATAGTGCGTATACAACAAAGCAATTTAAAATTCTTATGCGCGGCATTTATGCTGCTCATTATGCCTGTAATGGCCTCTGCCGGGGACATATACAAAGGCAGGGAATTTTGGCTGGCGTGGCTGCAAAGCGAGGTAGGCCGGGACAACTTTGAAATTTCACTGCACATTACGGCCCAGGAAAGGACATCGGTGACCGTTAGGTTGCCGGCTGCTATTGTTGACTCAAGGGGTGAGAGGGAATGGACCGAAACCTACAAAGTGGGGAAAGGCGAAGTGCTGGATATTGTTATTCCTGCCGAATACACATTAAAAACAAGAAAAGGAAAATCTACCAACAAAGGCCTGTACATAGTAGCCGATGAGGATATAATGGTGGTGGCTAAAAACAGCAGCGGCTCCTCAAGCGATGCTACGGTAGTGATACCCATAAACGGACTGGGAACTGAGTACTACGCCATGCAGTACAATGTGATGCGGAAGGATTACCCCACGCAATACCTGGTGCTGGCAACCGAGGATAGTACCGTGGTGGATATTGTCAATGTCAACCGCAGCTCGGATACCGCCGGGCCGCACCAGCAATATTCCATACTGCTGAATAAAGGCGACTACCACGTGGTGAACTCTGTAAAAGACCTTACGGGCAGCACAATTAAATCGCGCCAGGGTAAAAAAATAGCCGTGTTCAGCGGGAATACCTGTGCATACGTCCCCTCCTACTGCCAAAGCTGCGACCATTTATACGAACAGATGTCGCCAGTAAATACCTGGGGGCACGAGTTTGTGGTAATGCCGTTTGATACCCGCGTTAAATATGTGGTGCGCATACTGGCTAAAGAAGACCGTACCTATGTGTATGTGGATGGGCAAAAACACGAAATTGCCAAAGCGGGTAAATACCTGGAGCTGGAACTTAGTGAAGCAGCATATGTTACTACAAGCCGCGATGTATTGGTTTGCCAGTACACCATTGGCACCCGCTGCGATGAAAACCCCGGCGACCCCAGCATGGTGATGATGAAACCGGTGCTGAGTTATTCAGGCGAAAATATCCTGCCTATTATGCAAACCCTTAAAATCAGGGATTATTATATAACGGTATTGATAAAAACCAAAGATATACCGCTGTTTACCATTAATGGCAAAACCAAAACAAAAGATTTTACTGAAGTATCTTACCGCAGCGAATATTCCTACGCTCATATTCAGCTTTCCACAAGGGGCACCACCGTTAAATGCGACTGCGAATACAATTTTATCTCCTACGGCCTGGGCTGGTTTGAGTCGTATGCGTATTGATTCGTAGTTAACTTTATAATTTGTTTTTTTCTGGTTAAATTTTGACCGGCTAACTTATAGTGCGGTTAACAAGGAGGTTTTGTAAAAGGCTGCTACTGGTATACGACAGAGGCGGCCGGGCATGTTGTTAAGACAAAGTTGGTTATGAATTGATGAAAGGAAAAACGATGAAATTTGCTGTTTTTTTCACTTTAATAATCTGCTTATACTCTTGTAGTAATTCAAACTTGCAACCCTCAAAAAATTTAAAAAGAATAAGCCTTAAAGAAATTGAAATTAAGGATTCAATGATGTATTATGATAATAACTTATTTACAGGTTTGGTTTATGACGAAACCGATAATGTATTGATCACTGAATCTGACGTTGTTAATGGAAAAGAAACAGGCTACTTTAAGAGATTTTTTCCTAATGGAAAATTAGCGATAAAGGCAGCTACATATAATAATTATATACATGGGCCATACGTAGAATATTATACGGATGGCAGTTCGGTCAGAGCTTTGGAAAGTTATTGTTTTAATTCCTTATGTGGCTCGTCCCAATTTTTTGGCAAAAATGGGCAACTCATTTCTTCGGGCTTTTATAAGGAGAATAAGAAAGATAGTTTATGGGTTTGGCCTAATTCTGTTTCAGGGTCAAATGTTAAAGATATTTATAAATATTACTATAAGGATAGTATTATTTTTGACCTATCCAGCTTTATGATGAGAGATCTGGAAAATACGCCTGATACAATTCTTAATAAAGAATTTATTCTTAGCGATAATGTATTAAATCTCACTTTTATAATCGATGACTGGAAAGTGAAAGAAATTAAACAAGCTAAATAATATTGATTCATAGTGATGGATGCCTCAAATCCACTGCTTTGCAGGCTAAAAGCTGCTGCCTACAAAACCATTAACCCTGATGGTACCGTTGTAGATGAGAAATTTATGGGGGAGTAAGTAGAATGTATACTCAGATGAATTATTTAAATAACATTAATCCAGGCTTTCATATTTTGTTTATACCCTCAAATAATGAATACGAAAGATTATTAGATGGAGTTGCAAATAATGGTAATATTACTTTTGTAAACATGGGTAAACCATTCGATATTAAAGTACCTGCATTTGTTTCTAAAAATTCACCTGATAAAAATGATATTCTCTTTATAAAAGGCATGCTACCTAAACATTCTTTTAACAGGAAACTATACCCTGTTTCTGATAAGCTAATCTTTACAATTTATAAGATGTTAAAAGAAAATGACTTTGTTGTCTTTGAGCCCGCGGGTGTTGATTGGGAAGGGCTAGAAAAAACAGCCGAATTTTGCTATAATTATTGCTTAAAAGATTCCAATAAAAGGATTGTTTTAATTGAACCCCCTTTATCTAATAGGGCACCTGAAAAACAAGAACTGTATGCTGTTGATTCATGTATAATGGTCAAGTTTAGCGAATGGTATAGTAGTAAATTAGTCCAAACTATTTAGTTTATGATCAGAACACCCGACCGCAGGAGAAAAAAGTAATGATATGCTGGTGACACAGCCGAACTAACGGTAGTCATGCTGGACTCGTTTCAGCATCTCAACTCTCAGAATGAACAGTCTCCGGCAGTAATACAGTTGAGATCCCCGATCAGGTCCGGTATGACTATCGTAAGGTTGCACGGGTCATGCGTTTTGCTGTCGCAAAAAAAAATATCAAAATTTTATTGCACAAAACGACAGTTTTCCAATTACAGGTTAGAACAAATTCAACTTAACCCAATGGAAAATTACATTGAAAATCCCGAAACCCTTATTTTTAAGGATGCTAAAGAAAATGACGCTCAAAAGTCCGCCAGGCTTTTCGACAACTTCTGGCACCAGGGCGAACTGGCTGTATTTTTTGGCAACCAGCAATCAGGAAAATCTTTATTAGCCGTGCAGATTGCTGAAGCCATCAGTGCGGGTAAAGCGCCGGAAGGCTTTAAGCTGGATGCCGCACCCCAAAAAGTGCTCTATTTTGATTTTGACAAAACAGGGTATCATTTCAGTCAGCGTTACAAGGGCTACCAATTCAACCCTAACTTCAGGCGGCTGGTAGTAAACAAAACTAATCTGGATTTTAAACATTTAGCCGAGCAGTTTTTCTTCGGCGTGGAGGAACTGATGTGCGAGGAAGGTGCGGAAGTGGTGATTTTTGACAGCCTGCCTGTTATTAAGTGTTTTGTAAAAGACAGCTACTTTTTGAAAGGCATCCAGCGCTTAAAAGAATACAGCGATGTTTCTATTCTTTTAGTAGGCGAAACAAAAAAGGAAATTAAAGGCAAGCCGCTGAGGCTAAACCATTTGGACGCCCATAAACAGCTGATGGGTTTTGCCGACTCTGTTTTTGCAATGGGGCACGCCAGCGGTGAAGCAAACGAGCGCTACCTTATCCATTTAAAATCCGGCGATAAACGTTTTTACAATAAGGAGAATGTTATTACCGGTCGTATCACGCCTTCGGTTGGCCGCCCAGGACAGGCCGTAACAGGTGTAACACCCGTAACACCATTTTTACCGGGATTCAGTGTTACTAAATACAGCACAGAGAGTTACGTGATTTCACCACCTGAAGGACTGGAGCTGGAGATTCTTACTTTAAAGTGCCAACAGCCCGAGCTCTCGCTGGGACAGATAGCCAAGGAACTGAAGATTAATAAAATGAAGGTGAAAAGGGTGCTGGAGCGGTATGAAGTTAAATTCGAAACTCTAAATTCTAAATCCGAAAAGTTAAACTCCATACCTGGTCACAACAAAACCAGTCCGGTTTCATCTTCCTTTAATGAACAAAAGGTAAAAAAGTTATCATCCCCCAACCCCTTTCTCTCACCCGCAGTCTCTGCACAAGGGGGAATGCCCAACGCCGGACCTGGCCTTGAAACGGTGGAGCCTTTGCTATCTGACCCCTCCAGGGGCGACGTTGAGCCATCGGGCCAGCCTTCTCATCGTGGGGTAGTACCCAAACTATCCTTCAGCCAGCGGTTAAAAAAGCAGATTGCCCAAAAGAATATGGAACGGATGAAAGCCCGGTAGCGGCAGGTAAACCCGCAACTGCTTATTGATAGCTGTGAATGGATAAACCCCTTGTCCAAAATTGCTTGGTTGCTGTTATGGTTATTTGTAAGCTGGATTAAAATCCAGCCCTGTGAAGATTACAAACCGGGGTTTCAACCCCGGTTATTGCAGCAATAATTCGGATAACGGGTTGATAAATGATCAATTAAAATTCACCCGGTCAGACACCAGGTAATTGTTGCGCTCATGCGAGCCGCGGCTTATCATTTCGCCGAGGAAACCGGCAAGAAAAAGCTGAACGCCCACAATAAGTGCAGTAAGGCCCAGGTAAAACCAGGGATTATCAACAATATCACGGATGGGTTCAGGGTTTATCCATGAGTAATATACTTTTTCGATACCCAGGTAAAGAGCCATTATAGTGCCCACAAAGAAAAACACAGTGCCGATGCCCCCAAAAAAGTGCATGGGCCGTTTGCTGAACTTGGCCATGTAGGTAATGGACAGCAAATCGAGAAAGCCATTTACAAACCGGTTAAGCCCGAATTTGGACTTGCCGTATTTGCGGGCGCGGTGCTGTACTACCTGCTCGCCAATTTTTTTAAAGCCGGCATTTTTGGCAATTACCGGTATGTAGCGGTGCATTTCGCCGTATACCTCTATGGATTTTACCACATCGCTGCGGTAGGATTTAAGGCCGCAGTTAAAATCGTGCAGGTGTATGCCGCTCATTTTGCGGGTAG
>DASPJH010000418.1:0-3615 GCA_035628715.1 Bacteroidia bacterium | reverse complement strand
CAACCGCGAGTTATGGAACAAGCGCACCGCCGTGCACAAGACTTCTGAGTTTTACGACCTGGAAGGCTTTAAAGCAGGCAAAAATGTGTTAACCCCTATTGAGCTGGGTGAAATGGGCAATGTATCGGGCAAAAGCCTGCTGCACCTGCAATGCCATTTTGGGATGGATACGCTAAGCTGGGCGCGAATGGGCGTTAAGGTTACCGGGGTGGATTTTTCAGAAGCGGCTATTGAAGAGGCCACCCAACTTGCCAAAGAAACAGGCACCGACGCCCGGTTTGTGTGCTGCAACGTGTACGATACTCAGCAACATGTTAAAGACATGTTTGATATAGTGTTCACTTCTTACGGTACCATTGGCTGGTTGCCGGATTTGAACCGGTGGGCACAGGTAATTGCCGATGCACTGAAACCGGGCGGATATTTTTATATGGCCGATTTCCATCCCATTGTTTGGATGTTTGATGATGATTTTACCCATTTAAAATATTCGTATTTCAACCGCGAGGTAATTGTAACCGAAAGCCAGGGCACCTATACCGACCGCAACGCCGATATAAAAGCCACTGAATACGGCTGGAACCACCCCATAAGCGAGATTTTGAACGCCTTGATCAGCAACGGACTGGAGTTACAGTTTTTTAACGAACACTATTATTCACCCTACAACTGTTTTGCCAACAGCGTGGAAACCGCTCCGGGCCAGTGGAAGCTGAAGGGCCTGGAGGATGTGGTGCCTATGGTGTACTCATTGAAAGCATTGAAAAAGTAGTTCCAGCAATATGCAGGCTCACCATAAGTATTGGAATGTCATTGTTTTGAGCCATATAATCTGCGCCTTTTTTTTTGCTATCCACAAATCCACACATACGGTTTCAGTATAGTAATAGGATAACTCCTACATTTGTGTCGTGGTAAAACGCTTTTTTTTAAAATACCGCTATTTGGTTGTGCTGGCTGCATTTGTGGTGTGGATGAGCTTTTTCGACAAAAACAACTGGTGGGATGTATGGCAGCTGCAAAAAACCTATAATGAAGCCAAAGAAGAGCGCGACTACTACCGCGAGCAGGCAGATATAGCCCAGCGGGAATACAACGCCCTGTTTACCCATCCTGACAGTCTTGAAAAATTTGCCCGCGAAAAATACCTGATGAAAAAGGACAACGAGGATATTTTTGTGGTGGTGGAAGAGGAGGAATAGCAAGTTTCAGGTTTAAAGTTCCTGGTTTCAGGTTTTTAACTTGAAACTTTAAACCTGGAACATGAAACTATTTAGAGCTTTGCTTCACATCCTGCGGCTCATTACCCCGTTTCCAGATGATAGGGCACCCTTCGGTTACCGGAACTTCCGGGAAATCAACCTCAATACCATCCAGGCAGTATTCTATAGCATCTTCAAGGTAAACACGGGTTACCAGCTCAGCATTTTCAGCATTGTCATCTATGGCCCCTTTATACACCAGCTCACGCTTTGAGTTAAACAGGAACACTTCAGGAGTATACCGGGCCCCAAAAGATTTGGCCATCTCCTGGTTTTCATCATAAATATATAAAAAGTTCTTTTCTTCCAGCTTCAGTTTAGCGGCCACAGCTACCATGTTCTCGTACGAATCTTCAGGAGACAGGCTTGCACAGTTGGCGTTAACCCCAATGATACCAAAATTATCGTCTTCATATTTAGCCAGCAGCTTAATCAGCCTCTGGCCGTACTTTTTAGAGTATGGGCAACTATTGTAGGTAAAAACAATAGCCAGTGCGTACTTATCCGCAAACTCGTAATTATTTCTTCTTTTGCCCCAAACGCCTGTCAGCTCAAAGTCGGGCATTTTATCTCCTATCTGCAGCATAGTTAAAATCTTTAAATCGTTGCAAATATCTTGATTTTTGCAGCATATTTACAGCCTTGTGCATATTTAAATGATGAAACTGGCAGAAGTTACCGATACCCCTACCCGCAAAAAATTTATTGAGGCAGGCAAGTTTATATACAAAAACGACCCCGACTGGGTATGCCACCTGGACACCGATATAGAGCAGGTGTTTGACCCTAAAACCAACGAATACTTTAGCGATGGGGAGGCCATACGCTGGGTTTTGGAAGACGGTAAGGGCAATTTGCTGGGCAGGGTAGCTGCTTTTTACAGCCGCCGCAATTTTGCCGGGCAGGAGCACAAAATAGGCGGGATGGGATTTTTTGAATGCGTGAACGATAAAAAGGCCGCGCATACCCTGATGGACGCCTGTAAAAACTGGCTTCAAAGCAAAGGAATAGATGGCATGGAAGGCCCGGTAAACTTTGGGGAGCGCGATAAATACTGGGGATTGATGGTGGAAGGTTTTAAAAACCCCAGCTACCAGGAAAACTATAACCCGCTGTATTACAAAGAGCTGTTTGAAAGCTACGGCTTTGAAAAAATTATAGAGCAGCTGACCAGCGAGATGGAACGGGGGGAATTTAACTATGAGCGGTTTAATAAGCTGGGGAGCCGGATACTTGCTAACCCGCGCTATACTTTTAAGCACTTTGAGAAGAAGAATGTGCAGCAGTTTGCCCGCGATTTTGTATACATATACAACTTGGCCTGGCAGCACCACGAGGGCTTTACACCTCTTACCTATGAGCGCATGCTGCAGCTGATGCAGGGTTTTATGCCCATTGTGGTGGAAGACCTGATTTGGTTTGCCTACGCCGATGGCGAGCCTGCGGGCTTTTACGTGAACCTGGTGGATGTGAACCAGGTGTTTAAAAAGCTGAAAGGCAAATTTAACCTGTGGGCCAAGCTGAAGTTTATGTACTACCTGAAAACCAGTAAAATAAACCGGGTGCGGGGTATTGCTTACGGTGTAAACCCCAAATACCATAACCTGGGGCTGGATACGGGTATGATTATGAAGTTTCACGAGGCTATACAAACCCATCCCGAGGTAAAATACGTGGAAATGGCATGGATTGGCGACTTTAATCCCAAAATGCACAGTTTGCTGCAAAGCCTTGGTGCGCGGCGTTCTAAAGTGCATTATACCTATCGTTTACTATTTTGATTCCTCATTTTTTTAAGATTTTTTTCAGCCGGGATTTGCATTGAATTTTCAAAAGTCTATCTTTGCAGTCCTTTTACGAAAGGGGTGTAGCGATTCCGTAGCTCAGTTGGTAGAGCAATACACTTTTAATGTATGGGTCCTGGGTTCGAGTCCCAGCGGGATCACTAAGAAAGCCGGTTAATAGCCGGCTTTTTTGTTTATCCGCAGCTTCAGCGCAGGCTGATTGCTTCATTCAGCCCTCACCTCAAACAGTTCAAATAACTCACCGTTTGCCTTTCCACCTGCAAGTGCTCCAATGCCACGTACCGCAGCGCGTCAATGGCATGGTTCAGCCGGTTAACGGGACGATCCAGCATAGCACCGTTTTTGTCTGTTTGCCATTTATAGCTTCGAAGCTCTTTCAACAGGCTAACCGATTGGGCCGTTACATGCAGTGTGTACCGTTTCAGTATGTCTATAGAGAAATTAACCGAGTCGGCTCCCTTGGCAGCCGGTTTGGCATTGAAGCCTGCCCGGTACAGCTCCTCGACTGCTTTTGGGTCGGCACTATCGCAGATGATTTCGTCTTTTCG
>DASPJH010000417.1:0-3390 GCA_035628715.1 Bacteroidia bacterium | reverse complement strand
ATTCAGCGGTAAGCTTACGTATACCGTGGGCCGGGTGCCGGTAATGCTGTTTGGGAGTGTTATGACGGCCCTTTGCGGACTGCTATACCCGTGGTTTGCCACCGTTTGGCTGTTCCTGTTGCTGCGCTTTCTGCATGGTTTTTCAACAGGTTTTGCGCCCACCGGTGCAATGGCGTATGTGGGGGATATTTCACCAGCGCACCGCCGCGGCGAAGCTATCGGGCTGGTAAGCATGTTTGGTACACTGGGTATGGCTATTGGCCCGGCTTTGGGCAGCTGGGTGGCAAAGCATACCTCCTTGGATACTATGTTTTACCTTTCGTCGGGCTGCGGCTTTATTGCTGTTGCCATGACCATGCCCCTGCGTGAAACACTGCCGGCTCCTCAGAAACTAAAACCTTCCTTTTTCAAAATAGGCCGAAACGAGTTTTATGAACCCCGGGTATTACGCCCAGCCACTGTGCTGTTCCTTGCATGCTTCTCTTTTGGCGCTATGCTTACCCTTGTGCCTGACTTCAGCGAGTATTTGGGTTTCGAAAACAAAGGACTGTTTTTTACCGTGTTTACCCTGGCCAGTCTTGGGGTCCGGTTTTTTTCCGGCAAAATGTCCGACAGGATAGGCCGGGTGAAAACGCTCAAAATAGGGTTGTTCCTGCTTACCGTATCCATGGTAATGATTGGTCTGTCAGAAAGCCAGCTGGTTTTTTTAATCTCAGCCGCGTTGTTCGGTATTGCCAACGGTACCAACTCGCCTACCATTATGGCCTGGACCATTGACCTGAGCAACGATGCCACCCGTGGCCGGGCGCTTTCCACCGCTTATATCTTTCTTGAAGCGGGCATTGGCGGGGGTGCTTTGCTGGGCGGCTGGCTGTATGGCAACAATGCCGCTAACTTCAGCGTGGCGTTTATCAGTTGCGCAGCCCTGTGCTTCATCTCTTTCCTGATTCTTTTCTTCCCGATGAAGCACAAAGTGGAGAAACCTGCAACTGATGCCATAACAGCTACAAGGGATTAGAGGTGTTTCAGGTTTCCCTCTGAAGGGATGAGGGTAGAGATACCAGCCGCCAGTTTTTCCCGAATAATTAAAATACAACCATTGTTTACACCGGTGCTTAACACTTGCATTTTTCCGTAATCAAATAAACTGCGGAATTAAAAAGTGCAACAGGCGGGGTTATAGTTATTGATAGTTTTGAGTTAATAATAACAGTATGAAAGCAATAATTACCGTTTTTTTTGCATTGGCAATAATTGTGTTGAACAGCTGTAAAGAAGAAGAACCTGATGAAATTGTTGTTGCATTTCCAGAAGATGCAGTTAATTATTTTTATTTTAAAACTGGAAGCTATTGGATATATCAAAATAATAAAACGAATGAGGTAGATTCAGTTTGGGTGCACCATTCTTTTAAAAGTTGGTATTCTGCAGAATCCTGGGATAAAAAAACTATTTATAAAATTGAATTGATTCGAATGGAGTGCAATACATCATCTTATGGCACATATTGGAGTTTTGATTTCAGACCATTCAACTATGCAGGAAATCAAAATAATGTAAGTTATAGTTTATGGGGCGGGCGAAGCAAAATCAGTGAGCTAACCAGATGCACACTTTGGAAGTATCCCTTTAACGAAGGCATAAACCAGGTATCGAATATCAAAGGAGTTGATACATCCCTGTATAGAATTGCCGGTACACACAACACCGTTACAATTGGTAGTAAAACATATTCGTCAGTATTAAAAGTCAATATAACCAATTGCATATTTATGGATAAACACGACATCAATATGTACTGGGCGCCTAACTATGGGATTATTAAAATTGAAGATTTGGATGACAGCTCGAGTTGGGAGCTTGTCAGGCATCATTTGATTCAGTAACCAATTGCCTTGCGCTGTTAGTATAACTATGTCCGCCACTGCCATAAATTTTTTGTTTTCCCTTTCAAAATATCTTTGATTTGCGTATCATTCCACTATAGATGCCAAAAATTAAAGTTTTAGAAACCATCAGGCAGGGGAAAATTGGGGGCGGGGAAAGCCATGTGCTTACACTGGTGCAGGAACTGGATAAAAGCAAATTTGAACCCGTGGTGCTATCATTTACTCCCGGCCCCATGGTGACTGAACTTGAGAAAATGGGCATCGAAACCCATGTGATTTATACCGAACGGGGCTTTGATTTTTCGGTGTTCGGAAAGGTGACACAGTTTCTGAAAGATCACAACATACAACTGGTGCATAACCACGGCACCAGGGCTACATCCAACCTGTACTGGTCGTGCCGCAAGCTGGGCATCCCAACTTTATATACAGTACACGGGTGGTCGTTTCACGACGACCAGGGATTCTTTAAAAAGAACGCCCGCATTGCTTCCGAGGCGTTTTTATCCCGCAAGGTAAACTGCACTATATCGGTATCCTATTCCAACCAAACCACCGGTCAGAAGCATATACGGGGTTTTCAGTCAAAAGTGATACGGTACGGTATTGATACCAAAAAATTTAATCCCGATATATGGGTGTCCAACATCCGCCAGCAGTATAATATTCCCGGGCACCATGTTTTGATAGGGTACATTGTTAGAATGGACATCCAGAAAGACCCTATCAATATGATCAGGGCCTACAAAAAAGTGTGCGACCAGCGGAAGGATGTTACCTTATTAATGATTGGCGACGGCCCATTAAAACAGGAAACCTTGGAGCTGATTAATGCGCTGGGAATTAAAGACCGCGTGGTGATTGATAATTTCCGCCAGGATGTGCCCAATGTATTAGCAGGAATTGATATTTACTGTTTGCCCTCGCTTTGGGAAGGGTTGCCCATTGGTATGATGGAAGCCGTTGCCATGCGCAAATGCGTTGTGGTGAGTGCGGTAGACGGATCTAAAGAAGTAATTAAAGACGGTTATAACGGTTTGTTAATTACCCCGCAAAAACCCGATGAACTTGCCGAAGCGCTTATAAAAGTTATTGACGATAAAGACCTGCGCCAAACGCTTGCCAATAATGCCTACCAAACCATACAGGAAGAGTTTACCGCTGAAGCGATGACCAGGAAGATTGAGGGGTTGTACGGGGGAATTTTGGGGAAATAAATAATTATTAAAAAATAAACCCCATTAAGAAATAATCCTAACAGGGTTATAATTTATACTTTTTGAGAGTTGAGATGCTGAAACAAGTTAAGCATGACTAAAGGGGTTCCACGGTTGTTTATCAACTCAGCCGAAAAAACACCGACAGGAATTATCTCATCATCTCATTACCTAATTATCTAATTGATCCGCATTCCTGAACACAAACTGGTTATCAAACATATCCAGTATAATGTGGCTGTCTTTCTTCACCGTTCCACCAAGTATCTGCTTGGATAGCTCGT
>DASPJH010000416.1:0-4279 GCA_035628715.1 Bacteroidia bacterium | reverse complement strand
GGGAGCGGCAAGGGTAAGGTCTATACGGCGCACAGTGCTGTCTCCCGCAGGGCTTTTGCCATACATCAGCACATACATATTGCTGTATTCGTAATCCGGGTTGATGCGTAAGCTGATGTAAAAGTTGTGATAGTGCGTAGTGTCGTCAATAGCGATGTCAAACGCTGCCTTGTTTTTATAATGCCAGCCCTCAGCCGGCAAAAACAGGTTTTGATCGTATACCGTATCATTTTTACAACTGCCCAGCAGCAGGATGATAACTATTGTAAAGGCCCAGTTGAGTTTTTTCACCTATCCAAAGTTATTTTTTTCTGTTGTTTCTCCGGTTGCGGTTATTTCGGTTGCCGCCCTCCCGGTTACCACCCTCATTTCCTCCACCACGATTAGCGCCTCCATCATTACCGCCGCGATTGCCTCCACGGTTTCCACCCCTGCCACCGCCACGCCGCTCACGATTCTTATCCATACGGGTAAGGTCGTTCTCGCTGATGATATCTTCGTCTTTCGAGCGTTCCAAAGCTGTGGTAGCCTTAGGCGATTCTGTTGCCAGCGGGGCCTTTATACCTTGCAGGTTTTGGGCGATAATTTCGTTTACTTTTTTTAGTTCCAAAGGAAACCAGTCGGTGCTGCCCTCATAGGCAAACCAAACCTGGCGCTTCAGGATATCTGTTTTTTGCGACCGTGCCCTTCCGGCTTCCGTTTCGATATAAATGGGGTCAGCTTTCGGAAATTCGTCCAATGCTTCCAAATACACATCCAGCTCATAGTTCAGGCAGCATTTCAGCTTACCGCACTGGCCCGAAAGCTTCAGCATGTTAATAGACAAGTTCTGGTACCGTGCCGCCGACATATTCACCAGCTTAAAATCTGTAAGCCAGGTGCTGCAGCAAAGCTCGCGTCCGCAACTACCAATGCCGCCCAAACGGGCAGCTTCCTGGCGGTAGCCAATCTGCTTCATTTCAATCCGCACCCTGAATTCTTCGGCGTATCTTTTAATCAGTTCCCTGAAATCTACGCGCTCTTCGGCGGTATAAAAGAAGGTTACCTTCCTGCCATCCCCCTGAAACTCTATATCACTCAGCTTCATCTGCAGGTTCAGTTCCAGTGCCACCGTGCGCGCCCTTTCCAGCGTATAAGCCTCTTTGGCTTTCAGCTCATCGTATTTCTCAGTATCCTTTTCATTGGCCCTTCGGTATATCTTATAAATATCCGGATTATCAGGGTCGATGCCATGCTTCTTCAACTGTAAACGCACCAGCTCGCCGCTTATAGACACGTGCCCGTAGTCAGTTCCGTTATCGGCCTGTACTACAACCGGGTCGCCAATAAATAATTCAAAATTGTTCTCGTTGCGGTAAAACTCTTTGCGGCTTCCTTTAAACCGCACCTCAACAATATTAAAGGTTTTATGGCCAGCCGGCTGTTGCATATTGCCCAGCCAGTCATATACATTCAGTTTATTGCAGGCGCCTGTATTACAGGCCCCGTTGTTTCCGCATCCGCTTGTCGAGGTCGAGCATCCGCCCGATCCACATGATCCGCATCCCATATTCTATATCTTCCCGTTCTATTATAGTTAAACATATGCGGCAGTCCAGGTTTCATCAGGGTAGCAATTTGAAAGTGGGTTATGGTATAGTGTATTTAAGTATAAAGTATTGAGTATGAAAAACGAATACCAAGTACCTTATACTTTAGTACTATATACTTTATACTGACTTATCATATCCGGTCCGTCCCCTCAAAAATCATCCAAACTCCCCGCTATTCCTACCCCGCCCTGGCCGCCAGGTTATTTTTTAAAAGCAAAGATAAGTTAATTAACGTAATCTTTGCATTGGCATTGCGCTCGGTGTGATAAATGGCCTGGTTAAAGGCATCCGTAACTTTCTCCATGGTTGCCGGGGTTAAAAACGCCGAAAACTTCTCGGCAAATTCCCGCTCTTTGTCCGTCAGCTTCACCATTTTGCCGCCCCCGTATCGTATTGCCAAACATTCGCGGAAAATATGCAAACCATAGGCAAGAAAGTGCTTCAGTATCTCGCGGCCCATGGATGAGGAATCATCTATCCACTTCAGCACATTTATCATATCATTCCGGAAACACAGCTGCATCCAGGTGCGAAAGCTCTCAAAAAAGTTATTCTCCGTCTGGCTAAGCATTTTTACCGCCAGGTTCAGGCTGCCATCTCCCAGGAAAGCTGCTGCACGCGCAGTTTGTACATCGGCGCCATAACGTTCAACCAGCGCCTTTTCAATTTCTTCCTGTGGAAGAGCCGGTATTTTTACCAGCTGCGTACGCGAGCGTATAGTGCCCAAAATATGCTCATCGTTGTGGGCCACCAGCAAAAACAACGTTTTCTGCGGCGGTTCTTCTATCAGTTTCAGCAGCGCATTGCCCTCTTTGCCCAGGTATTCAGGCATCCACATTATCAGCACCTTAAAGTCGCCTTCAAAGCTCTTCAGACTCAGTTTCTTAATAATATTACGGCATTCGTCCACCGTAATATTGCCCTGTTTATTCTCCGCCTCCAGCGCCATCAGCCAGTCAAATACATCCAGGTAGGGGTTTTTGAGAAACGTCTCCCGCCACTCCTCCATAAAGTTATCGGATATTTCCTTCGACCCAACGGTAGGCACGGTAAAGTGTAAATCGGGGTGAATGATTTTGCTGTACTTAACGCAGTTGGCGCAGGCTCCGCAGCTATCAGTTTCGGTTTTAGCAGTGCAGGCAATGTATTGTGCATAGGCAAGGGCAAGGGGCAGGTTTCCGCTTCCTTCGGGACCTAAAAACAGCTGGGCATGGGGAATACGGCCTTCCCTTACCCCGGTAACAAGCTTGTTTTTCACGGCCAGCTGGCCAACAATATCTTTGAATTGCACGGTGCGAAAATAGGAATCATTTGCCATTGAACATTTATCATTTTATCCGCCTTCGCTGAAGCTACGGCGGATTTATCATTTACTATTATAATCAGCAATAACAGCAGGTATGAAACCTGCTGTTGTGAAATTTACTGCCCGAAGGGTTTTAAACCCTTCGGGGGAGTAATTTCATAAAATGGGATTTTATATCATTTAACTAATAACTTGAACCCGTGAATACCTACGAGCCGTATACCGTAACTGAAGACAGCCCGGCAAAACTGCACCTGGCCGAAAGCCCTAAACGAAAGACTTTCCTGTTTATTTATTTCAGGATTTTCCCGGTGCTGCTGGTTATATTCCTTGGGGTGGTTTATAATTTCACCAGCGACGAGTTGCCCCCGGAACTGCGCTACCCTTTGCTGGGCGTGGGACTGCTGGTAGCCATACTGTTTGTTACCCGCCGGATTTTGAATGAAGTGGAAATTACCCCGGAGCATGTTACCATTATCTACGGAGGCTATTTTGAAACGCTGGATAAAATACCCATTTATGAAATCAGCCATATTCGGGCATACTCTATGGGGGACCGGGGCGGAGGACAATTCTTTTTCCTGGTGAAGAATACGGGTGGAGAGGTGCGGTTCCTCACCATTCCCATCTGGTATATGGAAAAAGCGAGTTTTACTGTCATCTGCAACCGACTGATGGCGATTACCGGTCTGGAAGTGAGGGAGAAGTAGATTTACCATTCACTATTTATTATTGAATTCAACCTGTCATCATTTCTTCTTTCTTGCCCCGGCCAGTCTTTTCTTTAGCTGCTGGCTGTAGGTAAGGGGTTTTTGTGACCCGGTTTCGCCGTTCTGAGTTTTGGACGGCGGCTTACTTTTACAATAGCTTGATATCATAGCATCGAGGGTTTTTAGCGATTCTTCGAGGGTTTCTTCTACCCCTGAATCAGAAGTATGGTCCGGTGACTCAACTTTGCCCCTGAAGGGGTTGGTGGCAAGGGGCCCGGCAGTTCACCGTGCGGCGGATTGTCATTCCCTTGATGAAGGGAATCTGTGGGTGTTATTTCTTTTTTAAAAGTTGATGTTACTAGAGTATCAAGGGGTTCAAACTGTTCCCTCACCCCTGAATCAGAAGAACGGTTCAATAGCTCAACATTTCCCCTCTCCACATGGAGAGGGGCGACGTTCAAGGCTTCAACCGCGTCATTAATCGGGGGTGAGGGAATATTCTCAAAAGTTGGTGTCACTAGATTACCAACGATCCCCGGCTCCTTTACCCCGGAATCAGAAGGGTGGTTGGATGGTTCAACGTTGCCCCTGAAGGGGTCGGTGGGCAGGGGTCCCGGCAGTTCACCGTGCGGCGGATTGTCATTCCCTTGATGAAGGGAATCTGTGGGTGT
>DASPJH010000415.1:0-5974 GCA_035628715.1 Bacteroidia bacterium | reverse complement strand
GCTGAAGTGATGGTATGTGGCCCCACCACGCTGATTCCGAAGTATATAGAATCACTCGGGGTGAAGGTGGAAACCAACCTCTTCAAGGCGTTGGAATGGTGCGATGTGGCCAATATGCTGCGTATCCAGCTGGAACGTCAGGATATTAAGTATTTCCCCACCCTGCGTGAATACTCGCTTCAATATGGGTTAACGCTGGATATACTAAATTCACTTAACAAAGAAATCGTTATAATGCACCCGGGACCAATTAACCGCGGCGTGGAAATTACCAGCGAAGTAGCCGACAGTGAACAGCACTCTATCATTCTTGACCAGGTAGAAAATGGTGTGGCGGTGCGGATGGCAGTGATGTATTTGCTGGCGGGGCAGATTTGACATTTATCAGTTGTCATCTTTTGGCCGCAGGGGGAATAATTGATTGTCAATAGCGATGATATTCGGGGTTAAACATATTATCATAGTTGGGCTGTTTTTGTTATCCTTTTCAGTTGTGTACCTGTATTTTGCAAATAACATAACTTTTATGGATACACCGGGAAGGCTTGAAAAGTGCACACAGGTTATTGAATTAGCAAATGTATACTGGGGGTGGGATAGTACGTATTGGTTTGAACCGTATAAACAAGTAATAAACAATAACCTTAGTACAGAAGATTTTATTTTTATTGAGCCTGCCGATTCAAGCTTAGTTGTGCCTGACTCTTTTTGGAATCGGCCCAAAAGAAAAATTAAAGTTAAGGGTAGTTATTATTCAGGCAGGGGATTACTTAAGAATTTTGTAATTAAAACCAGTGGAAAACCTGTAAAGGGGAAAATATTCAGGTACACAGAACTGTCAGTTATTGATTAGGACGCTCTCAACGTTAATTTCACTTTCAGAATTTGTAACCTTTTGCCGGGGACTTACAGTCCTGTAAAAAATAAATTGCACAAAAAACGCTTTTTCCTATTACTCTTTAACCGGCCGTTTTAAGACCACACGTCCACAAAATTGCCCCCGGATAAACGGTTCGGGCAGGGCCGTAACACCTATTTTTGAACAGGATTAAGAATGCGTGTTATGGATTAAGCCAGGTGACTGTTGGGTTTCATCTGATCGTAATTGTGGTGCTTGGCTGCATTAGTACAGCAGCCGGCTACTCAATGACATCAGAATAGGTATAACTTTTACAGCGGTTCTTCCAGGAGCAAATCTGCTTTTTAATTTTAAGGGCTTACTTTTGCAGCAATTCTTTGAATGCTATGAAACACAACGGTCTGACAGATATCTGCCTGAAATTTATTGGGTTATTAACAGGATTAATAATCACTTTAAATTGCTATGCACAAAGTTCTCGTATTACTGATAAAAACAATATTGGCTGGTATGCCGCCTTTGCCACCATCCGGGTGGCCCCCAAATGGAGTATCCATTATGAGTACCAATGGCGCAGGGATGATTACATTACCAATTGGCAGCAAAGCTTAAAAAGGGCTGGTATTAATTATCATATAAATAAGGATATAACCCTGCGCGCCGGTTACGGCTGGATTGAAACGTATGCTTATGGCGAATACCCACTGAATACAATGGGGCGACAGTATACTGAGCACAGGGCTTTCCAGGCGCTGATGGTAAAAAGCATTACCGGCCGCTGGGAATTTACCCACCGGTATATGCTGGAGCAACGCTGGGTGGGCAGGTATTCCAGTCCGCAGCAGTCAAAGCAGGATGACTTTGTATATACCAACCGGATGCGCTACCAGGGCAGGGTGCAGGTGCCGCTAAAAGGTCTTACGCTTGACGACCGGGAGTTTTATCTGGCCGCTTACGATGAAATATTTATTGGTTTTGGCAAAAACGTGGGAGAAAATATTTTTGACCAGAACAGGATAGCCCTGCTGGCCGGTTATAAATTTAATAGCGCTATAAAAATAGAGGGTGGCTTTATTAACCAAACAGCACAATTGGGAAGGGAAATATACGAACGAAATGTTTTTCAGTACAACAACGGCTTTATTATCAGCGGGATATTCAATTGGTAAGCTGTAAAATTAAATACAGTAACTACCAACTACTGTAACTGTAAAGCCACCACTTGCATAATATTTCTGCTATACAAACAATTTTACCGTTTGCTGCGCACCAGCTACCCTATTATTGGGAAGCTATTTAGGAAAACTAACTTATGAAATTTAAAATTGGCATGTGGGCCATTACGGCCTCTACGCTGTTTATTGTTAGCTGTAAAAGGGACTTACCTATACAGAACCCCGCCGATCAACCCGCCAATGTGGAAGCCAAAAACCTGAAAGTGCCTGCCGGCTTCAACTTTGAAACTGAAAAAAACCTTGATGTAAAAGTTAAGATAACTGAGGCTAAAGCCGGAGACAAGTTTGTAATTAAAATTTATGCCGACGACCCTTCGACTGGTAAACTTATCAGTAGCGGCATTACAAACTCAAACTTTGAGTACGCTAAACAGATACGCGTGCCTGCAGCACAGGAATTTATCTACATAGAAAAAATAAACCCCGACGGTACTCGCAAGGTTGAAAAACTGGCCGCCAGCCGGTTTGTAACCGCCACAATGGGTAGCCAGCCCAGTACGCCTTACGTTATTCGCAAGGCATTTTCAGGAATGGATTGCAGCACCGGTTGTACCATTATTTATAACAACCCCAGCAGCGACATTACAGTAAATAATGGTGAAATTGCATGTATAACCGGTACCATCAGTGATAATAAAAACCTTACTGTAAACCAGGGCGGCATAGCTAAAATTTGCGGTACCGGGCAATTTAACATCATTGAGAGCAACGATGGCGGTAAGGTGTACTTTCTGGAAAACAGTGACATATTGATAAATACACACCTGGTAATGTACACCGGTTCTGAATTTAAAAACTGGAGTAATAATTTACGATGCAGTGATTTTGTCATTTCCTCTTCAACAGGTGAAAATCACGGTGAAATGCATGGATCAGTGTATGTTTTTGATGGCGGAGAATTTACAAATAATGGGGTTATTAAAATGAACCAAACCGGTACATTTTATGTTTGGCGGGATTGCGAAGCTACTAATAACGGGCGTATAGAGGGCATTAACTCGTTGGCTGTGGTAGACAAATCAACGCTGACGAACAACTGCTACCTCGAAACAAAATATCTTGATTTAGACCATAGGTTGATAAATAACAGCTACATGAAAGCCGACATTATAAGCATAATGTCCGCAGGTGGTGGTTATCCGGACCCGTACTTTGAACTGAACAATGGTGCGCAGTTAACAGTTAATAGCTTTAATCTCTACGGAGGAGAAGTGACCGGCACTGGTGGTGCGCGAAGCAAACTGAAAGTAACCGATCATACGGAATTAAGTACAGGCTCTGCGGTAACAGGCACCCTTGACTTATGCGACGCCAATGGAATTGAAGTAAACAACGGCACTATACAATCTCCGGCACTGGCCAGCTGCGCAGGGTATATCCCCACCGGTACCTGCAATCCCGAAGGATTTGGCTCCGCCCCGAGTTCCGATACCGACGGAGATGGTGTGTCTGACGTTAATGATGAATTTCCCAATGATATAAACCGCGCATTTACCAGCTATTATCCCAATGCAACTTCTACGGCCACGGTAGCTTTTGAGGATATGTGGCCCCACCAGGCAGATTATGAATTTAACGACCTTGTGGTAGCGTTTAATATTCAGCAGGTAATGAATGCCGATAACAAAGTGGTGGACATGAAGGTGAAACTTAAAGTAAAAGCGGTGGGCGGATCTTATAAAAATGGGTTCGGCTTCCAGTTGGATGAACTTGCACCTTCGGATATTGCATCCATTACCGGCCAGGTATTATCACAAAATATAATTACAAGCAATGCTAACAATACTGAAGCCGGGCAGGTAAAAGCAGTAGTGATTTGTTTTGACAGCCCTGAGCCTACCCTGCACCGCGCCGAAGGATCAATGTTTAACACCATCAAAACTAATTTTAAAGGCACCTCGGATACCGTGTATATTAACATTGGTTTTGCAAGTCCGGTGGAAGATACCAAAATAGGCATCAGCAAAATCAACCCCTTTATGTTTGTGAATAAAGTAAGGGAACACGAGGTACACCTGCCTGATTTCAAACCTACTTCACTGGCTGATATTGGCTTGCTTGGCAGCGGGCACGACCGTAGTAATCCTTCTGCCGGGTATTATTATAAAGACATGAACGGATTGCCCTGGGCGCTTATGCTACCTGTGGATTTTGATTATCCCAAAGAAAAAGCATCTATTACCAGCGCCTACGGGCTGTTTGGGCCTTGGGCCATGTCTGGCGGTACCGCTCATACAGACTGGTATTTTAATATCCCGGGTTACCGTAATACTGATAATATCTATTAACAGGCAAATTCGTATAAAAAAAGCCGGGCTGAATTTTTCAGCCCGGCTTTTTTTATATAGGTCCCTCCAGTCATTCCCCCTCAGGCGGAAATCTGTTGAAGCTTATTACCCGTTCAGTTTCTTGTGGTCGTCCAAAAACTTCTGTAAGCCTATATCAGTAAGCGGGTGTTTCAGCAGAGCCGTAATGTTTTCCAGCGGGCTGGTTATTACGTGGGCGCCTACTTCAGCACATTTCACAATATGCACCGGGTTACGTATGGATGCCGCTAGTATCTGTGTTCCGAAGCCTTGTACGGCATACATGCCGGCAATCTGGGCTATAAGCTCCAGTCCGTTAAAAGAAATATCGTCCAGCCTGCCTAAAAAGGGAGAAACATAGGTTGCTCCCGCCTTGGCAGCCAGCAATGCCTGGCCGGGCGAGAATACCAGTGTACAGTTGGTTTTAATGCCTTTATGATAAAAATAGTTCAGTGCCTTTACGCCTTCTTTTATCATCGGCACTTTTACCACTATCTTATCATCAATAGCAGCCAGCTCTTCGCCCTCGCGGATAATGCTTTCCAAATCGGTGGCAATTACTTCCGCGCTAATATCGCCGTCCACAATTTCACAAATGGATTTGTAATGGGCTTTAATGTTAGCGTCACCTTTAATGCCTTCTTTAGCCATCAGCGAAGGGTTGGTAGTAACCCCGTCAAGTATTCCTAAATCATTGGCTTCTTCAATCTGGGCTAGGTTGGCAGTATCAATAAAAAATTTCATGTATAGAGTGATTTTAATGGGCAAAGTTATTCAACTTTTCATGCACCGCATACCCCGTTGATAAGTTTCAACCGGCGTTGCAAGCCGCACATTGTGCAGTATGCTACAAAAAGTTAAAAACTTTAAGACCAAGTTTTTCAACAGATTGCAACAGCCCGAACCCGCAAAAGGTTTCATATTACAATATAATTTTTTTGCTAAGGCATACTAATTGCTATATTTGCCGTGGGTCTGTACTACCAGCTCCTACTGAATCCCCCAGGTCAGGAGTGAAGCAAGGGCGGGTGGTTGAGCGGTGAGATACGGACCCTTTTTATTTTCTCCCCTCCTGTTTCTCACAAAAGTTTTTCTCACAAAAACACTAAGGCACAATGAAACCACGTGTACTTTTTCTTTGATTCCTGCGTTTTTACAACGTGCTTACCCGAAAAACACACCTGTTGCTTATCGCCGCTATTGGCTTGTTAATCAACACCTCCTGCAAAAAGGATTGTGTTAGTAACTGTATACAAACGCCTATGTTCCGTGTTTATAATGCAGCAGGACCACTCGACAGCCTGGTACTGCTGGCTGCTGAAACATCCACTGGCGAAATTTTGGACACTGTTATTTATAAAGACAGGATTATCTACCCGGTAATAATGGATGGTAGTTCTTATAATTCAATAGTAAATTTTAACGAAGGCGACGAGTTGTTTAAGGACCGTGACTTAAAAGCTATGAGTTTTATTTTTATTAATCCTCACACAAATAAAGCAGACACGCTTACAAACCTCAAATGGGACGTACAAACAATCAAAAATCCCTGCCACCGGCCAAATGGCAGTCCA
>DASPJH010000414.1:0-18814 GCA_035628715.1 Bacteroidia bacterium | reverse complement strand
TATTATACCCAACAATTCTTTTGGGTACGATTATTTTAATTTGCACCGAGAACAGGATAGATTACCGTCTGTAACCCTTCGCAAAAGCTTTTCTGACAGATTTGAAATACGGTATATTTATGATTATGCACTTTACAGTCCTTCTCTTATTCAGAATTACGAGCGCAACAACATATTTGTTCATGGTTTAGGCACCAAAATTAATTTGTGGAAAGAAACGGATAAAATGCCCGGTATTTCTGTAATTACTACCGTAAAAGGCTCCATAAATAAATTGGTAAATAATAAAAACTATTACGGTATTGACGCCTTTCTGGTGATCCAGAAAGCGTTTGGTCGGTTTGAATACACCAATAATACGGGCGTACTTGCTGAAAATTACGGTGCCCAGCAGCGCTATATGTTTGGCAACTGCCTCAGTTACGATATAAGCGAGCGCAAAGCCGTTTTTGCTGAGCATTACCTCTTTTTCTCTCCTTGCCACATAGCTGAGCAGGGTATAATAGGGGGTTACACTTATCAGCTCGCCAACCGCTAGCAACTGGATGCCTCTGGAGGGATTATGCAGTTCGATCCTATATATTGGTTCGCAGGGGCCGGGGTTTCGGTATATTTGGGAAAGTTGAAGTAGTAAGAGCTTTTTATAACTTATTAATTTTCGACAAATCGTTAAACATAAAGTTTGAAATCTGCTCCTTTGAGCTGCCTGCACTTTAAAAAAACCTGCAATGCAAGGTTATTATTATGGCGGTGTTGCTGAAGAAAGCAACCAATTTCACTGGTATAAACTGTATGTACAAGGTTATGGGGAATAACAACCACTCGACATGTATCAGCATACTATGAATGTTGGACCATATAATTTAGTAAGGGCTTTACAACATATGTTTTGCGATATAGTTAACGATTTGTCATTGTAATTTGTATTGTAAAAGCGTTACCTAATTCTTAAAAGCTATAAAACATGACTTAAAGGACTAGGCGAGATTGACTCATATCGATTGTACTACACAATCGTGAAACATAAACTCCATTACGCTGGCACCTACCTTCAGCATCTCTCCCTTATAGCATTCAAATAAAGGTATACTACTCTGGAAGCAGATATTGGTTAGGCATAAGCTTTAATCCCAGGATTTTAGCTACTACCTGAAGAAAAGTGTTCTTAAAACCTATCCCTTTGTACCCGAATGCAATTAAAGAAGCTTCAGCTATTATCCGTGCATGATTTTTTTGAGAAGGGTAAAGAACTTATTCAAATAGGAGCCCGTATGGTCAAATTACTTGTCTGAGATTAGATAACAGATCCACTCATTCCCCTATTAACACTTAGATTCAACATCATTGTTTGAAATGTTGAAAACTTTTTTGTCGAAAAGTTTGCACAAAAAACAACTTTTCCCAATTACAATTCGTATGATTGGAAAATAATCACTGTCAAATTAATCGTCATGAAATAAAAAAGAACTAAATAAAATTTTTAATTAATCTATTAATTGCCTGTGCATAACTAATAATAAATATTACAGAATTGTCTTATTGAAACAGGTTTAATGTGTATTACTAAACCTGATAGATTCGTTTCATATTGCATAATTTAAAAATAAAAAATATAACAACATGGGATACTGTTTTTTTACTGAACATCAATCCATCAAACTAAATGATCAAGTGGCAGGAGAAGGATTTGGTGCTATTGACGCCAATAGATTCAGAGTTAATAACCTTTTTACTTCAGCAGCGGCTTTAAAAGCATTTGCCGTAACCTCTGGAAGAATAATGGTTCAATCAGCTTCAGGTGTTACAAATACTTTAAATCTGGTATTGAAACCTGATAGCCAACCTTCTGATCTTGGATTGCCTAAAATAGACTATATAATTTATAAAGGTATTGATGAAACATCAATAATGAATATAGCTACAAAAATTATAAAACCTACATCCGAAAAGAATACTGATTTAACATCAAAGATTCAAGCAGACCGAACTACCTTTAATCAATTAACTGGTGGAACCGATGTCACTGTCGACGCCTCAGAAGCTTTAGGGTACATTCAACCAGCCAACATAGTACTTGCCGATACAATAGATAGCATTTTTTATAACCAGGATATAACTTTGGTATCAGTTAAGGAACAAGATTATTTGGGAGATTTTAATATTTCCGGAAAAATTGGGATAATGATTGTATTTGAAAAAATAGGATTTCAGTTAAAGTTTGAACATGTATTACAAATTGACACCATTTTAACACATACTTTACCAGCTAACCCAACAGCAGCACAAACCTTCAGGCACAAACACGATAAAGAAGAAGTGTTAGCATTTATGGATAGTGCTGCCTTTTACGGAGCACTATGCCAAACTGGTTTTAGTGTATATAATGGTAGTTCATTTGAGTTTAAAGATAACACTGAGCTGGATTATCTTTATGATAATATTATAAAAAAGCATTTATCCAAAAACAAATTATATCTAGATATAAGAAATGAGTATTATGACTCATTTAACTATTACGAGAACTATAGTGATACAATAAAATGGAGTTTAGACGCAACGAATACTTTGGTAGATGTTAATTATTATCGGGCAAACGGATGGCCATTATTAATGATAAACGATGACCCGGCTAACCCAAATGATGTCGAATTCACTTCTGGCAACACAGACAAATTAATTAAGTTGGCTTTTCCACAAGGTGACAATTTACAACCAACTGTTTATTTAAAAAAGGCGCTGATAAAACCAAATGCGCCTGAAACAGACACCTATAAGAAATTTAGTTCCACAAATTTGAATGACACAAATAATTTTACATATATGCATGAGAGTCTATCATGTATAAAAAATAATGCGGGTAATATTATTAGTAATTATTATCAGATTCACTATATCAAAAGAGCTGACAGTGCTGAAGAAAATAACTCACTAATGGGTAAATCATTAAGGAGGCGTCGTTCAGTACTTGATAATTTATTTCCTATATTTAATGTTAATTTACCTTTTGCAGCCTCTGCAACGCCAGTTTCCAATATAAAAATCTTCGAACAAGTTAATTTTGTTGACAAAGAACATATTAACCAAACACAGTTTGTAACTAATATAGGCCTGGCCACTGATGCAAATTATAAAGCCTTTGTAAGTTACCCAGTAATATATGCGTTAAATGAACCAAACGATAACGCCGTAATTCCATTAATAACGTCACAGTTTTTTAACAACAAACCTTTTCTTGAAAATTTTGACAAAATTATTGTGCAGGATAGACTAAAAATCTCAACCCATACTAGCAGAAATATACCACGGCCCTTTTTCCGTTTTGAAGTTCCTGCGGAAACACTTATAGAGGATAATAAATTAAAAAATTTTGACTTTACAAATATTAATATTATATCTATTACTAATGCCCAATATACAACACTACAAACGTTAAAGGATACTCATTTTGGTGCAAGTAATCCCTATAAAATATACTTAAGCATTGCTAACACAAATTACCTGGATGTTGATTCACAAAATTTTAGTATAAATGTTTTTGTACTTACGGGCTTAAGGGAAAATACAGTTAACAATACTGTAGAAGCTTATGAATATATTACAAATATTGAGTTTTTAGCTTCCGATAGATTATATAACTAAACAAAATACTATTATGATTATATCAACCAGCATTATTGATTATCAAAACATTATATCTCCGGCAGAAACGGACTTTAATAATGGAAGAGTTTTTCCTCAAAATGGGCACACAAAAGCATATGTAGGAGGAGTAGAACAAAATGTTGTTACAAATCCTATTGAAGTTGAACCCGGAGAAGAAATAGAATTTAGAGTAGATGAATATACTAATCCTGATTATGAACATATTGAAGATGAAAAAAAGAAAATTGGCTGGGCAATTTGGGTAGAAGGAGATCCCATGAACGGTGCCGTTGCTCCAGATGCCCGCTATATTATTATTAATAATAAAGTTGAAGGCAACGATGTAAATGAAGATTTTACCGGTATTACCAATGTTAGCCAATACAAGGCCTATTTTGAATCATTTGCCTATATGTTTGCTGATCAGAAGTTATTTGAAACTTCGCCTGGCAACCAAGCTGTAAACACAGTTAACCAGCTTTTCCTGAAGTTTTCAAAATGGCTGGATAGTAAAACAATAGTTATTGAGCCTTTCAGAGGCAATCCTGAAAGGAATGGAAATGTAGACACTTCACCGGCTGTGAGGGTTACCGTAAAAGCCACTAAAGAGATAACCAGGGTATATTGGGAAAATGCAGGTGGACAAACAATAACTTCAACCGGCTATAACCGAACCATAAATTTATGTATTGAAACATTAGGCTATATTGACAGTAACCCAAACACTATAAGTGTGAAAGTTGAGGATACTACTTTTCCAACATCACAGGCTGGAGGCATACAAATATATAATAACGCAAATTTTGCAGTTACAGCGCGAAGAATGGTTATTCCAATCGTAATTGATACATTAGCACATTACCAGGCAAGTGTGGATTCAGGACTTACATGGACTGATGTCTTGGATTTAGTCGTTACTATCAACAATAATAACGCTAATACAAATTTAAGAGTAACCACAGCACAAACTGTAACCGTTGCATACTTTGCACAAAATACTGGTACTGCACAGATACCCATATATAAAAAGATTGATAAGCATTATATTGGTGATGAAATTTATTTAGTGGCTGAATGTCCGCATTTAATAAACGGCACTACGTTGACATTTGAAGTACGTGAACATACTGCGTTATTAGGGGCTGTCGATAGTGTAATAGGCATATATCGGCATACACAGGGAGCGACCTTTGTATCTGACAATAGTGTAAATGGAACTGTTACAAATGGTTTTGCTGTTGCAAGAATAAAGCTAAACCAAATTGGCTCTAATACATTTAACAATTGGATGAATGCACTTTTCACCAATAACGATTTTTCTGATGCTGAGCTCTACATAAGAGTGACGTGTGCACAACCTGTCTTTGATAATACTTTTTTAAATGACAACGGCAGAAGGGCAAAACTACGTGCAAGAGTAAAAAGATTCCGCACATATTATGCCGACGCACGAGTTACTGAAACTAAACTAAAAGATCCTGCCCGTGCACAATATTTTTATTATGACAAGAATGGAAGAGAACATCAATTGGGAACTTATAACGTTTTAAAAATAAGAGGATTGTCTAGAGGACTTGGTGACGACGAGGATCATCCTATTACCATTCCTCTACCTGTTGTGCCGGGTAATCCCGCCAGTTTAAATGGTTATTTCCCTCAGGGAGCAACTACAATTTATGATCAATATTGGGGTGCCGACCATCAACGACAAAATGGGGAAGGCTGGTGTAGGGAACACAGGGTTTATCCAAATGGGGTTGCGCCAGATCCTTCCTATATGGTGCTTTCTTGGGGGAGACTCAACGATTTTGGAGCCTTAGGCTGGAGGCAATATCGTGCCGCCGGAAATCAAATGGTAGATTTGCTTGAGATGCCCTCAAACAACAACAATGGCTTACAATACACATATACAGATACCTTAAATGACAACTTTGTTACAAACATTAGGTTCACCTATAATGATACGCTCAGGAGATATTGTGATCCGGCAAATTTTGCAGGTTTTATAGGTGTGTTGGGTGAACACAATTATACTGATATAGTTTGCAATGGAATGGCAAATATTGATGGTTCGTGCCACCCAAGCGTATCACACAACAATGGAAAAAGTGTTGATACTGCCTATCTTCCAAATTTAACTGGGAATAATTTCAGCGCGGCCAATAGGCTAAGGCAAAAAAAAATCATTCTTGCATTTAAAAGATACGGTTTTACGCAAAGAATTATAGGCAATGATCATCACAATATAACTGTTACTGTTAATGGAGAAGAAGAGCGATACTTTACCCTAGGTACAGATCATACATCTCATAACCGACTTCATAATAGTCACTTGCACTGCGGATTAGCAAACAACGGAAGCGTAAAAACCGATATAGTAATCGAATATTAAAATTATGAAAATAATAAAAACAGTTTTATTTGGTGCCGTACTACTTGCTGGATGCTCGAATCCCCAAACTAAGCAGAAAAATAATACAGATACGGCACAAGCCAATAAACCTACAACTGAAATATGTAATCAGCAAGATAATGATAGCTTCAAAAATCAGATAAAACTTTTGTCAACTATTAACGTTCCGTTAGGATTAAAAAATGAATTTTTTTTCAATTTTCGTAAACATGGTATACTTTGGGCGTTACCCCAGGATATTAAAAACGATTCTGCCTCCAAATTTTTAGAACGTTTAGAAGAGCAAACTCCTCATAAAGGTAAATTTTTACTTAAGCAGGCACAGTGCTATTATGTACTGTTGATAGGTGAAAGAGCCGCATCAGGTAATACTGACTTTTCGCTGGTAATATTTGACAAGTCGGGAAATAAAATTGATTCATTATCTATTTTCAAAATTCAGAATGTTGAAAGCATAATGAAAACCACATATAGCTACAATAGATATTATTATATATCGAGTGATTTTGAGATTTATATCAAAAACTTTCGCATCAGCCCCGAGTTTGAATATTACAACTATTTTAATTCTGATATTTATACTATTAATGATAATGGGCACTTCGTTAAATATTTTGACGAGGAGAATGGAAATATTGAAAAAGTTGATTCTGTAATCACAGAAACGACTAAAGGAATATTCAATTTTGAAAAAGGTAATGTTAAAAACCACTTCAAGACAGGGGTATGGGAAGAGTTTAGTACTCCGTTAAATACAACCATTTACAAAGGAAAAACAAACCGCCAGGCTGGCAGAGAAGATATTGAGCCCTTACTATACGGCACTGGAAATTATTTGAATGGTGTTAAGGACGGGACATGGAGCTATTTTGAAATTATAGAAAATAAAACTAACTCTAATTCAATGGCGTTAACCACAAAAAGAAAAAATACAATTCTGATAAAAGAACAGTATGATAAAGGGACACTAATAAAAAAAGAAGTACTTATCAATCCATAAAGTTAATTATGTATAAACTATCAAAAGCTATAAAATATGCCACAACCTTTTTATCCATCCGTCAATCAAATAATAAACACCGAAAAAATACCGGAGCCTTTAAAAACAACAATAACAAATATATTAAATAAGCTGTTTTATAGGGCTTATTATGCTGAAACAAGTGCGCTTGGTGACACTCAACACTATAATATCATTATAGTGACCCGCGAGCTTGGGTTAAATCTTTTTGGAGGTGAAAGTGGATTCGAACTTATTGTTAATCCTGGTGTTACGAATGACACTTCAGAAATTCAGCTTTCATTTCAATACAATATCCCTATTCTTAAGTTTATTAGAGGTATAAATCTGCAGGAACTTGAAATGCCTGAAGATTATTTTAACTTGTTTCGAGAAATTGTTCAGTTTAGCCCGGCTGACTTTTTAACGAGTGCCGTAGAATACTTTTATGGTAGTGATGAGCAAGCTTATGAAAATTTTGTAGACTATTATAACACAAACAGAGATACAGCTTATCCTGAGATAACTTACCCAGTAAATAGTGATGGACAAAGTGTTAATCCCTATGACTTATGGGAATACTTTGCAAATAATGGGCTGAATATTTATGAGTATATTTTTGATAACTTAATCCTGGTCCAAAACGATGTTGAACAAAGTTTCACTAGCCTTTTTGGCGTTTTTAAAACGGTTTTAGGTGACATATCAATTAATGATATTATCGATCTTTTCCTGCCCAAAATTACTGCTACAATTAGTGATATTAAACTCGCCTTGGCATTCCCTAGGACACTTTTATTGCCAATTGATGCTAATGGCGAAATTATTGAGGACGAGGAAACAAAAGCTAAACTTGTTTTCAATGCAGAATCATTAATTTATAGCACTGAATCTGGTCTGGATTTCGAAAATGTTTCAAGTATATCAACTGAAACACCTGTAATGTTGGGTAAAACAGGCCTTATAGCCAACATTAAAAACCTTAAGTTTGACCTCAGGAATGATAGAAATATTCCTGAAATTGACCAGGACGGCAGGGCAACCAGTTTCAAAGGTATTTATGTTGAATCCTGTGAAATAACTCTTCCAAATAACTGGGTCAAAAATGGGCAAACAAATAAACTAATAGCAAATGACCTTATCATTGGGACAGAGGATGGGATTTCAGGAAAATTCAGCATTGCTAATTATCCTTTTGAAAACCTGGCTAATTTTGAGGTCAGCACTGTAAATAAAATTCATGTTAATCAGTCTGAATCTAAAATAACAGTAGAAGGACCAAATAATACTGAAGTAGTTATTCCTTTTGATGGAACCAAAGATGTATATATTAGAGACACCCCCATTTCTCCTAACCCTGTAAACTTCTCTCATTATTACAAAGTTGATAAAACAACAGGTGCTATAAGCACTCCAGCGGCTCCTTCAGGCTTATTAAATTATAAATTTAATAGTGATTTAGCAATTGCACTGGATTCTTTTAGTATTGAGTTTTCTAAGGGAGAAGTAGTTTCAAGTTGTATTATAGGTACCTTAACTATTAGAGAAACAGCTGTACGAATAGCAGTAACTATTGATGACGGGCTTTTAATTAATGCAACAGTTCCTGGTGGACAACCTATTATTGACAATAATGCAGTAACTATTATTCTAAATGGGCTAACTCTTGGCAGAAAAAATGATATATCAATTTTTGGTTTTGCTGGAAAAGGCTTAATAAAATCAGATAATCCATTTGTTCAAAAATTCATTCCTAATTCCGTTGTAGTAAGACATCTTCTTTATCAATCTGACAATACTCTTGAATTTGACGTAGGTATCGGTTGGAAGAGTGGTTTCTCAGTTACTGGAAATGACAAGAACGGCCTTCAAATAGTCATTCCCATTAATAGGAATTCAGACAATGACCCGGCAGTTAAAATTGACAGTATAAAAATTGTTGCTAAAAAGCAAAATGGAGAACTTGATATTAATACCAGTCTTATTGGTGCAACATTAAATATTGGTGTTGTTAAAGCTACTGTAAATGGGCTTGGGTTTACAACTGAAATTACTTTCCCTGAGGGTGGAGGAAATTTAGGTGATGCCAATGCCCGGTTGGCTTTGTTGCCTCCAACTGGTATTGGGATTAAAGTAGAAGGCGGGGCGGTTACCGGTGGTGGTTTCCTTGATTTTGATTCAGAAAATGGCCGTTATTCGGGTGCCCTCGATTTAGCTTTTACTAAGCTTTCCCTCGCTGCAATCGGAATATTGCTTACTAAGTTGCCTGGCGGTAAAAAAGGTTTCAGTTTGCTGGCTCTTATCAGTGTTAAGTTTGATCCGGCAATTCAACTGGGTTTGGGTTTTACCCTAGGCAAAGTAGGAGGTGTTCTTGGCTTGCATCGGATTATGAATCCAGACAGCATTTCTGCTGGAGTGCGGGATGGAAGTATGGCCAAAGTGATGTTTCCAAACAAGCCCAGCGAAAACGCACCAACTATTATTAGCCAGCTTGAGAGTTATTTCCCGTCAGCGGAAGGCAGCTTTGTTTTTGGCCCAATGGCTGAAATAGGCTGGGGAACTCCAACACTTATTTCACTTGAACTTGCCCTTATAATCCAAATTAATCCGTTCAATATTGGTATTGCAGGGGTTTTAAGGTCGTTACTCCCCAGCGTCGAAAAAGCTTTATTAAAACTGCAGGTTGCATTTTTTGGTGAGATTAACATCCCCAAGAAGTTTATAAAATTTGATGCCAGTATTTTTGATTCAACCTTATTAACTTTTTCTCTATCAGGTGATATGGTTGCCAGGGTGTTTTGGGGAGATAAAGGAGGTTTTTTAATTTCTGTAGGTGGCTTTCACCCCAATTATACTGTTCCTGCCGAAATGGAAATTAAACATCCGGTACGCAGGCTGTCTATTACTCTAATAGATACAAATAATTTCAAGCTTAAATCAGAGGCTTATTTTGCTGTGACATCCAACACTGTGCAGTTTGGAACAAAAGTAGAGCTATATGCAGGATTCTCAGAATTTTCAATTAATGGATTGCTTCAATTCGACGCTCTGATTTATTTTAAACCCAGTTTCAGCTTTCAGGTAGGATTGCATGCATCGGTTTCCATTAAAGTATTCAGGAAAAATTTAATGGGCATAGACATTAAATTTGACTTAAGTGGCCCGAATAACTGGCATGCGAAAGGAGTTGGTAAATTTGAAGTATTATTTATTGATTTTGAAATTGATTTTGATAAAACCTGGGGCGAAAGAAAAGCTGATGATGAGCCGCCGGCAGTAAATGTTTATAGCCTTTTTGAAAATGCTATAAAAGAAAAGAAAAACTGGGAACTGATATATGAACAAGATGATAGTACCCTGATCAACTTCCGTGAGGTTGCCAATTCTGATTTGATGTATCTGCCAGGCTCTTTATTAACTTTTAACCAGCGTATTGTACCGTTAGGAGTAGCGATAGATAAATATGGTAACAGAAAAGTAATAGGTCAAAATCAAATTGATGGAAAGGATAGGTTTGAAATTACGGGAGTTACATTATGCTGTGATTCCGCTTCAGACTGTGATGTGACTTCAGTAAAAATCCCATTGTTTCTCGAAGATTTGAAAGATCAATTTGCACCCGGTGAATTTTTCAGCCTTAGTAATTCAAATGACAGCAACGCAAAAGCACAAAGTTTTCTAAAAACCCCATCGTTTGAGTCATATAAGTCAGGAGTAACCACACAATTACCGGATGATTTGCTTAGTCCCTATGATTTTAGTTATATCCGTAGGAAAAATTTAAAATTGCAGGAAATATATATTGATTCTACGGAAAATGATGCTAATCACATTGCCGCAGTAGCAGAAGAAAGTAATGAAGTATTTAATAACAGTCAATGGAATAATTCGTCTAGTTTATCAGAATTATCCCCTTTTTCTAACGCTGCAATTGCATTTTCCCCTACAAATTCATATTCAGTCAGTAATGAAAAATTTATTATCGTAAATACCAATACTTTTGATCTTTATGATTCAACAGAGTATGATACAGAAAACGAAGCATCACAAGCATTAAAATATTTAATAAAAGACGGAATAACACAAGCAGGTGATTATATAGTAATACCTGATTATGAGTTAGCTATTTAATTGCATAACAATATGAGTAACTCTGCATATTATAATTTCATCTCGTATATAAGAGAAGGATTCTCTAATACGATAACCAAAAATGACCTGTTAGGAGTTTCCGATTCAAGCGGAAGTCCTTTAGTTGAATTTACAGCACAGGTATATTTAAATGGGGATACAACCAATCCCAAACATAACCTGCCGGTGACACTGGCGGGGCCGGGTGAAATTACCGGTATAAATGAAAAAGTAATTATTAAAAGAGCTCCTATACCGGGTGATGTAAATTTCAGCCCTACCTTCGTGCCTTTTATTGAATTTTATTCACCTGATTTTCCATGGAGATTCACCCATGCCGCACCTGCCGATGAGGATGGTAATCATGCTAAACGGTTAAGGCCCTGGCTGACTCTTGTAACCCTGGAGGAAGAAGAGTATGCTATACTCACACCTGTATCTGAAGGTCTCCCGGCACGGTTCAAACTTAACAACACTGGTAATCTCTCTAAAATCATTCCATCTGAAAAAGAAATATGGGCATGGGCGCACATACAGGTAAATACTGATATTACAAACGCAGGTGATTCGGCAGTAAGCAGTACAGTCTTGGATGGTTATTCAGAATTAATACAAAATTCATCCGAAAAAGTAATATCGAGGATTATCTCTCCACGGAAGTTAAAGTTAAATAAAAATTATCGTGCGTTTTTAATTCCGACATTTAAAAGAGGTGTGCAAGCCGCCCTGGGCCAAGAGGTAACAGCCAACAAACAGGAACCTGCCTGGTATCACAACCCGGCAAGCCCTGGAGATAATCCCGACTCATTTCCTTATTACTACAGCTGGTCGTTTAGCACAGGTGCATACGGTGATTTTGAAAGCCTTGCGAAGAAAATTAATCCTTCATTGCCTTCACCTGACCTGGGTAAAATGAAGATGGATATGACCCGGCCTAACCATTTGTGGCTGGATGGTATTGAGGTTACCCAGGAGGATTGGGACGGACACCTGGATATGGAGGGGGTATTGAAGCAACCGTTACCGCTCACTCCTGAATTGCCGGAAGAAATGGGGCAAGTGTACACGGACCTGATAAATTTGGGCGACGATTATCAGGATTATTCATCGGGTGGAGATATTGACGACCCAGTATTAACCATCCCTTTTTATGGTCAGTGGTATGCGGGTGTAGGCCGGCTCGACACATCAAATAACAGGCCCTGGCTGAATCTCATGAATAAAGATCCGCGTTTTAGATTGATGATTGGTGCAGGGCAACAGGTAATTCGCAACAATAATCAGTTTTATCTTGATAAAGCCTGGGAGCAGGCCGGCGGAAAGGGGGGAGCGGGTAGCAGTTCCGGTGGGGGAATAGGCAGTGGAGCCGCATTTAGGAATGGAGGTGGCTTACAACAATCCAATAAAACCTTGCGAAAACTGCAAACAGCTTATGCTATTGGTGAAAGGTTTTTTAAAAAGCACACACAACAGTTGCCTGATGATGAGTTTTTATCGCTGTTTGGTCGGGTGCTCAACCGTATAAAGCATGCTTGCTTGTGTACCGGAACCTCCGAACCTCCTTTTGTATATACTCCTAACCCAATGCCGCCCATAATACCTACGGTTCAGTTTGCCAACTCTTCGTTTATGGCTCAGGTAAATGCTGGTGTGGGGTATGTGGAATGGGAAGTAATTCAGGATGTTGCTACATCACCCTATATACTAAAGGTACAACAAACCTATCAGGGCCAGGTAAGTGAGCACAATATCAATATGCCGGGAACAACCTCGCATTATTTTATTTTTACTTATACCCCACAAGCTCAGCCCGAGTATGTTACCATGAAAATTTTGGAATCGTCATCCTATTTGATTGGTGAACGATTCATAGCCACATCAGAAATTCCGGAAGATGATAATGGCGGAGGAGGGGAAACACCCACTGTGGAGTTTGCAAGTTCCACATTTAACCCAACTGCTTTGGGACCTGTGGTAAATGTTGATTGGTTAATTATGCAGGACATATCTTCATCGCCATACTCTCTGAATGTACGAGAAACTTATATGGGCCAGGCAACAATATTTAATGTTAATATGCCTGGTACGCAGTTTATACTTAGCCGGCAATACAACGCACAAAGTACAGGCCAGCAGGCAACGCTGGAAATACTTACCGGAACCTCATATAACGTAGGATTAATAAATATAGCCGCAGCTGAAATTCCTCCGTATAGTGTTGCAAGTTTTGAAGGTGGGGGCGGAGGTTTCAGCTTATTAATGGAAACCGAAAAAAGCATCAGAGCTTGTGTTAAATGCAGTAGTGTGTCGGTAAAAATGGTTGATCCCGTTTTCAGATCACTGACGCGCAAAGGTAGCACAGTTATGCGTGTTATGGGTTTTCATAACAACAATCCCCACAATATTATCACACAGGTGGGAAATGGCACTGTTAAAACAGAACCTCCCTACACTTATCCGGGTAACCAGCTTTCAGTTGCTTATGGAATAACGATGGTATATCCTACAAGCGATACTGATTTTGTATTAACCTATATGGAATATTCAGCAGGGAATTATGACTGGAATGCTTATCCGTATGATCCTGATTCAAATTTCAGGATTACTGCTAAGGTTATGAACGATATGTTGAATGCTATGAATGAAACTATCAGTTTGTATGATACGGAATTCACACCTGACCCTCTGGACGTAATAGATCTTACTATAACTGCAAAAGAAGCGATACAACCTTATAAAAATCTAAAGGCACTGGCTGACGCAAGAATTAAGATAAACGGTGATACTCCAATAAGCCATGGAAATCCCGATTTTGAGTTTAATCCAGTAAAAACCGCACCAGTGTTTGATATGCCCATGATAAAGCCATTGGTTGATTTTTACGATGAGTTTTTCTGTCCCAATATATCCGAAATAGCTGACAACAGTATGACGCTAATGGAAGTGAATAGGCCGTTTATTGAAGCCTATATGGTGGGCATAAACCACGAGCTTAACCGCAGGCTTTTATGGGATGAGTATCCAACTGACCAACGCACCACTTTTTTCAGAACTTTTTTTGAATCCAGTATGTATCCGCCAAGGCCCGGTGAATACTTAAACGAAACCGAAAGGGCAAATCGAAGAGACATTACCGATATCGACCAGTGGGACAATACTGATCTTGGAGCCCATAACCCCCGACAGGATGACGCCAGTATTGTGCTGGTGCTAAGGGCTGAGTTACTGCGCAAATTTCCCAATGTATACATATATGCGCAGGAGGCCCAATGGATAACGGTAGGAGAAGGAGAAGAGGAAAAAACATACCGGGTACTGAAAGAAAATGCTGAGCCCGTGAAGCCAATATTTTTTGCAAATGCTAAACCGGATATAAGCATGTTAGGGTTTGCTCTTACCCGCGAGGATATAGAAGGAAGTGCTGATTCTGATGATGAAGATCCCGGATACTTTTTTGTATTCCAGGAACGCGGAGGCGAGGTGCGATTTGGCTTTGGTATTCCTGCCGAAGAAGGGGAGTTTGCCGAAACGCCTGCCAACTGGGAAGACCTTAACTGGGGACATATAGCCGGTAGCCTGGGTGCTATCGATGAAATGACTTATATACCTATTGAGAACTTATTGCAGGATAATAAAATACCAGGAAACGGCTTAGCTGTTGATGATGGTGCTGAAACTAATCCTTTGCCAGAAATAAAATGGGGCCATAATGCCGCTGATATGGCTTATATACTGTATGATAAGCCGGTAAAATTATCATTCCACGCTTCTACAATGCTTGCTAATGCTTAATCATTTAATTAAAAAATTTAAAAAATGTCAATAATTGCTGGACCCGATATTATACAAATGCTTGATGTAGTTTGCTACGAACTACCTCAAATGCCGGGATGGAATTTCAATTGGACAGTATCAGCTAATGGTATGATATTGTCAAGTAATAATAAAAATTCAATTGTAGTGAAATGGCTAACGCCAGGAGGTGGCTCTGTGGCTGCAATTGAGCCTGGTGGGCCTACAAATTTATTCATTAATGTTGTACCACCTGTAGGAATTTTTGGGCCTACTCAGGCTCAATTTTCAGAACCTGCAACCTATTTTATTCCATACAATACTGGTTTTACCTATAGCTGGCAAACAGGTGGTGGTGGGGCTATTATCTCACCTTCAAACGAAAATGCTGTGGTAGTCCAATGGAACGGAATCGGTAACCAGCAAATAATGGTGTCGGTAAACGGGGGTGGCTTTATACTGCTGAATGTGTATGTAAATATGTATACAGCTATAAATACCCGTAGTATTGTAAACTATAATGATATTTCCACAGCCAGCCTTAATCCAGGTTTTGGAACTATACCTTTATGGGGAATTTATGGTGGTGGAAATATTATAGCTGCGGGAACTGGCGATTGCGCGGCTACCTGGAATGGCATCGGCCAATCAGTATTGTTTGCCGAAGACAATATTAACAACGTTTCATATTGTCAGCCTGTATATGTTTTACCCGCTTTACCAATTTCAGGACCGTCAGAAGTTCAAACCGGGGAAATAAATGTATACAGCGTTTCTCACACAGGCGGCCCTGGTACTCCGTATCAGTGGCTCGTTTCGGCTAATGGCAACATAGAGTCAGGTATAAACAGTAATACAGCCTGTATAAACTGGCTAAATCCAGGCTACACTGTTTTGATGCTAAAGGATATTAACTCTGGCATACTCTTTAAGCATATTAAAATTGATGATACCTTTATTAATGGAGCTTCGCAGGGAGTAGACCAGGAAAGTTATTTATACAGCATTAATGCTGGCAGCGCAAATTATCAATGGGGAACATTTGGTTCGGTAACACCAGCACTATCCACTATAAATGATTTATTTGTTGCGGGATTAAACCCGGGGGTAGGGCTTATTTGGGCAGAAACAGCTATAACAAGACACTATAAAATTGTATGGTCTGAGAGTGCTTTAATCAATGGACCTGCTACATGCAACCACGGGGAATTGGCGACGTACTGGATGCCATACTCACCCGGAGAAGTATACACATGGAGTGTAATAGGAGGTGAAATTGAGGAAGTTTATGAAAACAAAGTAAAAATACAGTGGACAAATACAGGTGCTAATGTTGTGGTATTGCGACGTGAATCAACAGGTGAAACACTGGCGTTACCAATATCTGTAATCGAACGTAAGATTGACGGTATAAAACAAATCACCGCAGGCACGTCTTTATATAATGTTACTGATACGCTGAACGCCGATACATTCAACTGGTATAAAAGCAATAATACAGCTACTTTTATTGGTGCCGTACAGGATGTGAATCATGTAAATATCCAACATACTGCAGGTACAAACTGGGTAGTGGCCGTGGATGCAAATAATAACTCGTATGCAGGTGTAATTAGGGTTTATGATATACCCCAGCCTGATCTTTCAGGTCCTGCCCAGGCTTGCGCCAATGGACCAGTAGCACAATACTCCTCACCTTATGCTGATTCCGATTTCATGTATTGGTTAGTGTCAGGCGGGGAGATTACCAACGAGGCTCCCGGACAGATTACAGTGCAATGGAATAGCGAGGGTACAGGTACAGTTACCTTGGTACAGGCAAATGATGCCACAAGCATACCCGACGAGTTACAAGTAAGCCTTAAGTTCAGGCCAGAACCGCAAATTATTGGGTCGGCTAACATTGTTGCAGGAAAAATTGAAACGTATTCCGCAGCAAGTACAGAAAATCAATATAACTGGATAGTTGTTGGTGGCAACTTGATTTCAGGTCAGGGCACGTCGTCTATTCTGGTATTGTGGCCCACCAGTACCGCAAAGTATAACGGTTCAGTTACACTGGAAGAAAGTAATTCTTATTGTGATGCAGAGGTTGATCAGTTAAATACTATAGTGTCGCCTGTTCCTGTGCCTGAAATACAGGGAAATATTGAGGTGTGTGAACAAGCGGTCCATAATTATTCAGTATTTAATAGTGGCAATAGCTTTTTGTGGGAGGTAGAAGGTGGCACCATAGTATCAGGACAGGATACACATTTGGTTTCGGTACAATGGAATGATATGCTTTCCAATTCAAAAGGGAAAGTAAAAATAACTGAAACGAACATTAACTCAGTTTCAGCCTCAACTGAATTGGTTGTCGATGTATTTGTTATCCCCTCGCCGGTCATCGCAGGTCCTGAAACCGTGGGGACTACAGGAATTTCCGTTTATGAAGTATATAACACCGGTAATATATTTACATGGAGTGTAACAAATGGCACTATACTTTCCGGCCAGGGCACATCACGCATTGAAGTACAATGGAGCAGTGTGACCACCCAAACAGGCGGTGAGGTAGAAGTGGAAGAAGAATGCCCGGTTTGTGCAAGTAACCCTGTAATTGATACCAAAGATGTGGTTATTGTACCTATTCCTAACCCTGTTATTACCGGCGACGATATAGCCTGTACGGAATCAACAAAAACATATACTACTCCAAACCATGGAAATCATATTACATGGGAAGTAGTGGGCGGGGAAGTAACGGATACACTTTCAAATCCTCCCGGCATTGAAGTAAAATGGCATACTACATCAGAAAAAATATACGGGTATGTAAAAGCTGTTGAAAGCAGTCCGTATACCAGCCCTGGCACTGTTTCATCTTTGAAAGAAGTAAAAATAGTTCCGGTGGCCGCTCCAAATGTAACCGGCCCGCAGGAAATGCTGGCAGGTAGCTACAGTGCATATAAAACACCAGCAAGCGGAAATAACTTTTCGTGGAGCCTGCCTTCTGGAGGTGGCATTATTGAAGCCGGACAGGGGACGAATTGTATTTGTGTAAAATGGAATGATTTTACAGGCGGCCCCAATCTTTATACTGTGGAAGTGATAGAGTCAAACGGAGTTTGCAGCACTGATGATGTTCCTGTTGAAATAGAAGTAACCCTGTATGATAATACTACTGTTTCATTCAGCGATTTACAAAGAAATATAACTTTGACCCGCATTGGCCGGGATAGCTTATTGGAGAATATAATTCTTAAAAATGAGCGTATAAAGGTTATTGACGATGAGTTGTTTATTCTGGACAGGCAGGAGCGACCTTTATCTGATCCAAAACGAGAGGAACTTGTTACTGAAAAAGAAATATTTTTTGATAATATTTCTGAGTTTACCACAGCCGTCGAGTTTAATAACAACTTACTGGATGGTTACCTGACCGCTATAAATGCTGATACTCCTGCCGAATTAATTGTTAATCACGATAGGGAACTCCCTCACGCGCTTTTCCCTGTAAGGCTTGAAACCAAATTTAAAAAATTTGATGATGATGGAATTGATAAATACAAAATCAGGGTGCGGATATACCCAGACGATTTAATGGTTCATACCCATGAAGAAAGTCTTACCCCCTGGGAAATAAACACTGCTAAAGATTACTGGGGTAAGGTATGGCTAAATAATACCGAACAGTCAAAAAGAGAGGCATGGGCACACGTAGCAAAGAGATTTTCTTCTCAAAGAGCTTCATGGATTATTCAAAAACTTACGCCGGTAAATATTTCCCAGATAGGCACAGACCCTAACCCTTTGTTCCCCGTGCCTGATGTGAAAACATCAAGTTGGACGCA
>DASPJH010000413.1:0-2654 GCA_035628715.1 Bacteroidia bacterium | reverse complement strand
GGACTGTATTTCGGACACCAGATAATTGCCCCTTTTGTTTTCTCTTTGCTGCTTTCTATCCTGCTGCTTCCGGTCAATCACTTCCTTCACCGCAGGCTTCATCTGCCACATGTAGTGTCGTGCATTCTCTCGGTACTGGTGGCCATTATATTTTTTGGGTCGATAATATATTTCATCAGCTGGCAGATAGGAGGCTTTACATCTGACTGGCCCCAGATTGAACAAAACATGGACACCTATTATTCGCAGTTCAGCGACTGGGCGATGGAGCAATTTAATTTTGATACCGATGACTTTATTGACGGGCTAAAGGAAAACTCTATGAACGGTGATGTTGCCGTAGGAAGCACGATAAGCTCGTTCAGTGGTTTTATTATCCGCCTTACGCTGGTGCCCATTTATACCTTCCTGATATTAATGTACAGGGCACGGTTTGTTACTTTTTTAATGAAGGTGGTAAATAAAATGCACCATCCTGTTCTGCTGAATATTTTAAACCAGAGCCGCGCTATGATATACAGCTATATTGTAGGTTTAATGATGGAAGTTGGAATAGTGGCACTGCTTACCGGCGGAGGATATGCACTGATAGGAATTAAATATGCAGCCCTGCTGGGAGTTATTACTGCCCTGCTTAATTTAGTGCCCTATATTGGTATTATAATAGCTGCGGGGCTCAGTATGGTTTCAGCCCTGCTTACATCCACTAATCCTATGTTGGCAGTATACGTGGTAGCGGTTAATATCGGCGCACAATTTATTGACAATAATATACTGATACCCTATGTAGTGGGCTCAAAAGTCAAAATCAATGCACTTAGCTCAATTTTAGGGGTAATTATCGGGGGCACGCTGGCCGGTGTTGGTGGTATGTTCCTGGCTATGCCCGTAATGGCAATTACTAAAGTGGTTTTTGATAATATTCCCCGGCTGGCCCCTTACGGTTATCTTATCGGAGATGACGTAGTCAGTAAAGAGAAAAAATCGGTCATCAGGTTTAAGAAAAAACAGAGAGAAAATATTCCGCCAAAAAATATCCCTCCGGAAAGCGGTCCTGAATAATTTATAAGCCAGGTTCATCACTTATTATTCACTCTTCAAATCCTGATTATATTTGCTTATGCACAGCATTTCAAATGAATATCTTACCGCCTCATTTATAACTAAAGGGGCAGAATTGAAAAGCCTTAAAAACAACAGCGGTTTTGAATATATATGGCAGGGCGGTCCCGAAATATGGGAGCGAAGTGCGCCGGTTCTTTTCCCCATTGTGGGTGAGGCAGCCAATGGAATAATAACGGTTGACGGGCAGCAATATGAGCTGAAACGCCACGGTTTTGCTCGCGACAGCAATTTTATGGTTTCTTACGAAGCAGGGGACGAACTGGTTTTTACCCTTGAAGCCAGCGAAGAAACCCTTGTGCGATATCCGTTTTACTTCAGCTTTTCTGTGGGCTATAAACTGGAAAAGAAATCATTAACAACCACCTTTACTGTTAAAAATACAGGAGACATGGAAATGTTTTTTTCTGTTGGCGCGCATCCCGGGTTTAACCTGCCAACAGGTAATTTACAGGACTATTACATTAAATTTGAAAAGGCTGAAACCCTTCGCCGCCATTTATTAAAAAATAATTTATTTAACGGAGAAACGGAAGAAATATCCGACAACAGCAATTACATGTTTTTAAATACCCAGTTATTTGATAAAGATGCTATTGTGCTGAAAAACTTCACTTCCACATCGGCTCAGCTAAAAAGCAAGGAGGAAGGCTATTCAATAACCATGGATTTTGACGGGTTTCCGTATTTTGGTATATGGACCAAACCCAACACAGGCAAATTCATTTGCCTGGAGCCTTGGTGCGGATTGGCTGACAGCAGGGGCTTTAACGGCGAACTGAAAGATAAAGAGGGTATTATTGCCCTGCAACCGGGCGAACTGTTTGAACGGAGCTTTACCGTTACTTTTAACAATTGATAAAACCACTTACCGGCTGCGCAGTTATATTTGAAGCCGTAATCCAACACTTATGCGCAACCGTTCGCCGCTGGTAGTAATGTTCCTTACCATATTTATTGACCTTATGGGATTTGGAATTATTATTCCCATACTTCCCAACTTGTCAGTACAGCTTACGGGCGAAAAATCATCACTGGCGGTAGCGGGTGTATACGCACTGATGAATTTTCTATTCTCGCCTTTTTGGGGCACCATGAGCGACCGTTATGGCCGCCGCCCTATCATTCTTGTCAGCATTTTGCTTACTGCGGCCGGTAACCTGTTATTTGGGTTTGTTACCACCTTTTGGCTGCTTATTGTTCAGCGGGCGCTTTCAGGTATCGGGTCGGCTAATATTTCAGCGGCCAGTGCTTATATAGCCGATATTTCTACACCTGAAAACCGGGCGAAGAACATGGGGCTTATCGGAGCCGCGTTCGGGCTGGGATTTATTTTCGGCCCCGCTATAGGCGGCTTTTTGGCTAAACATTACGGCATATTGGGTATAGGGGTATTTTCAGCCGGCCTGGGAGTTATCAATTTTGGCCTTGCCTATTTCCTGCTGCCTGAATCGCTGCAGGAAAAACGCCCGGAGGCTCCATTGACTTTCCGGCCGGTCACCATGCTTTTCAGAAGCCTGCAGGTAAATATA
>DASPJH010000412.1:0-2712 GCA_035628715.1 Bacteroidia bacterium | reverse complement strand
ACCGGGCAGCAATACCGTATGGGTAAAAGTGACCGACGCAAACAACTGCGTGGCCGTTGATTCAATAAATATCGGTTATTATAATCCCAAAGTGGTTATTATCGGCGACACCGCTCAGTGTATCAACCAAAAAATTACTCTTACCGCGCAATTATCCGATACTACTGCCACACCGGTATTCGGCTGGTCGGGGTTCAGTATTAATACCGCCGCTATCAACCCTGTGCTGACAGCCAATACCCAATACGACTTTACCCTTACCGATGGTTCGGGCTGCATTGTCAATGCCAGCCATACGGTAACAGCCTACGATCCCCAGGTTTCTCCCGGTCACCCTTCAGCAGTGTGCGCCGGAGATTCCATCCTGTTCACTGCTAGCACAGGCGGCGGATTGGCGCCACATACCGTATCCTGGGCACCGTTCCGGCTAAATGGCAGCTCAGTAAAAATAGGCACTTCGGCTGCAGGCATTGTAAACTACACCGCCACCGTAACCGATGCCTTCGGCTGTGTTAAAGACCAGGCCGGTTTTGTAACCGTTAATGCCCTTCCTACCGTCAACACAGTATCACCGGGCGTTGTGTGCCAGTCTGTAAATACGCTTGACCTGTCGGTATATAGCACACCTGTTGGTGGCATCTGGTCGGGCACCGGAGTTTCAGGAGACAGCCTGAACACTTCCCTGAGCGATACCGGGCTTATTAACCTGGACTATGTGTACACCAATAATTCAACGGGTTGTAAAAGCTCATCCTCCACATGGGTATATATTGAATTACAGCCGGTGGCATCCTTCACCGCAGACTCAGTGACCGGCCCGGTAACACATAATTTCAACTTCAGCAATTCATCCGTTAAAGCCAGCTATAACTCTGTAACCTGGGATTTCGGCGACCCGGCATCAGGGCCCGCTAACTATGCTACAACCCTGAATGCCAACCATACGTTTAGTGATTCAGGAACCTATACTGTAAAACTTGTCCTGTCAGCCGGTGCCTGCGACCCTGATACCGAAGTAATGGTGATTACGGTATACCGGGTTTCAGGCCCTAACAGCATACATAATGCAGGGGTAATAAATGCAAGAGTATACCCTAACCCGGCCACGGATATAATTACAGTAGAAGGCGACGATATTGAGAGCATCCGTATAGTGGACGTGCAGGGCAGGGAAATGAATATTGAGGTACTGCAAGTATCGGGCAACCAATGTATAGTAAATGTCAAATCCCTTTCATCAGGTTTATATTTTGTTGAAATTACGGATATTTATCACCGCGTTTCACAGGTAAAAATAGCTGTGCAGCGGTAGTAACAGTTGTTTGAGTAAATATCATTCCTTATGAAACCTGCATTTATCCTGGCTTTGTGCCTGTTCCTGCTGCTTTCTTTCAGTCTAAAAGCCAACCACAGTATGGGGGGCGACCTTACTTACAAATACCTGAGCGGTGAAAGCTGGCTGGTAACCTTAAAGGCATACCGTGACTGCCACGGAGACCCGTACGCAACTCCTTACCTCAAAGTGGTTTCCGGCTGTGGCACCGATAGCTTTGCCATGGTGCAAAAATCGGTGACGGATATAACGCCTTCCAATGGTTTTTGCCCCGGTAATACCCATTGTGCAGATACCACCTTTAAGTACGGGGTAGAAGAAATTATTTTTGAGTATACTATAACTCTTAACGATACCTGCTGTAATTATACCCTCAGCTGGACCGACTGCTGCCGCAGTAATGGAATTACCGGCCCTGCCAATCTTCCGTTTTACCTGGAAGCCAAACTAAACCGGTGCCTTCACAATTCATCTCCTACATTTGCTTTACAACCACGGTCGCTGCTACCCTGGATGCAGCCTGCAACTATCTCATTCCATGCAACAGACCCTGAAGGCGATACGCTTACCTATGAAATGGTAAGCCCATTGCTGAATGCGTCTACAGCATACACCTATCCCGGCAGCTTCTCAGCACAGAGGCCCATGACCTTTTTAGGGTATCCCAATGCTGCGCAGGCATATCCTTCGGGCTTGCAGTTTGATGTAGCAGGCAACCTGATGTTTACCCCTGTTGCCCTGAACCAGATGAGCCACATGGCCATTAAAGTCAAGCAATGGAAAACCATTAACGGAACCCTCACCAACATTGGGGAAATAACCCGGGATATGGTATTCATAGTTGTACCCAACGGCGGCAACAATACACCTGAGTTTCCCGGTTATAACACGGTACTCGAATTTTGCAGGGGCACCACCTCGTGCAAAACCATTGAGCTTTTCGATACAGATACCACCGATACGGTTAGCGTAAGCATTACCCACGCTATAAACGGGCTTACTTATACGCAGCGGGGAACACCATCAAGGCCGGTGATTGAGCTTTGCTATACGCCTGATTCTGCCGCAACAGCCAGCGGGGAAGACCAGTACTTTAAAATTACTGCCACGGATGGCAAGTGCAGCACGCCCGGCTATTCGGAAAGAAATTACATAGTGCGCCAAAAACCCGAGCTGCCGGATAGCTTCAGCATAGAAAAAATCCAAGCTTGCTACGATGTTTCATTTGCCCTTCAAAATTCCAGCAGCCACACTTCGGGTATAGCAGCCGCGTGGATACTCACTGCCCCTTCCGGAAAATTATCGTATGCAAATATCCCTGCATTTAACCGGAACTTAACTGAAACCGGCTGGCACAAGCTGTCGCTCACTATCAGTAA
>DASPJH010000411.1:0-2911 GCA_035628715.1 Bacteroidia bacterium | reverse complement strand
AATTAGAATACCTTTGCCACTTTATGAAAAACTTAACCGCCTTTTTACTGATTACTGTACTGTTGTTTGGAGCCTGCAAAAACAATTCATCGGGCACTGATGGTGCTGACAGCACTGCAGGGAAAGAAAAACATAAAGACCCGCTGGCCGCACATGATTTAAAGCTGTATGAGCAGGCTATGGGAAGGCTGGATATTGTAACTGCAATTACTTCCCTGAATTCATATTTAATGAGGGATTCAAGTGATTTACGCTACAAAGACACGCTTGCGCAGCTGTATATGAATCAGCAGATGATTTACCCGGCTTTGCGAATTACTGAAGAGATACTGGTAAAAAGGCCGAACGATACTGCTATACTGAAAATGAACGTGGTACTGGCTGAAACAGGTGGCGTGCTGGACAGGGCAGTAAATTCGACCCGTAAACTGCTGGAAATATTTAAGGATAATATTGAATACAAGTTTTACCACGGATATGCACTGGTGCACAGCATGAGCACAACTGCCGAAGGTGAAAAGCTGCTGCTGGAAGTGGCACAATCTCCCGAAGCTGCAAAAATAAAAGCACCTTTCCGCACCAGGAACGGGGGACAGATTGAATCGAACCTGCAGATTAATGCCTATATGCTGCTGGGCGAGGTACAGATTCAACTGGGTAAATTTGATGAAGCTGAGAAATATTTCACGCTGGCAACCAAAGGCAGACGTTTTGATCCTGCCGCAGAAGCTATTCTTGAAGTAAGGCAAATAAAACGCAACGGTGGAATGGGAATGATGCCCCCGCAATAATCATCGTTATAAGCTAAAAACAAAAAATCCCGCTTTTGGCGGGATTTTTTGTTTGTATGGAGCGACAGGTATGAAACCCTCCTTCCGGCAGTAATTTAAGGATGGGATTTTATATTCCATCAATGCATGGCACTACCCCCTCGGTTTCCAGGCAATCTCCTCTGCGCCGGCTTTGTGGGCAATGTAGCGGGCCAGCACAAACAGGTAATCCGATAAGCGGTTCAGGTATTTTAAATCTAATGGTTCCACTTTTTCTTCATAAGAAAGGTGGGTTACCAAACGCTCGGCCCGGCGGCAAACGCAGCGGGCTATATGGCAATTGGCAGCAGGCACATTACCACCCGGCAGTATAAAGTTCTTTAACGCAGGCAATTCTTTATCCATAGCATCCATGGCTTCTTCCAGCCGGGTTATATCTGCCTCCTCAATATGGGGTATTTTAATATTGGATTTAGCCGGGTCGGCCGCCAGTTGCGAGCCTACCACAAACAGGTTATTCTGTATCTCATCCAGCAGTGGGGTTGTAAAAGCATCATCAAAGCCGGCCCTTACCAACCCTACCCACGAGTTCAGCTCATCCACAGTGCCGTAACATTCAATACGCAGGTGGTGTTTGGGGACGCGGGCCCCGCCTAAAAGACTGGTTTCGCCGCTGTCGCCGGTGCGGGTATATATTTTCATTGTTTATAATAGGGTCTTAAATGATTCATAATTTGTTTCAGTCCTTCATACGTCCCGGTAAAATAGCGGCCTTCTTTAAAATTGGGAATAAAGTAATGGTCAACTATTTCTTTAGTTTGCATGTCGCTCATAACTTTTTCTGTTCCCAACCCGTTTTGAATCCTTAGCAGCCTTCTACTCTTTGAAATGCCTATCAATACACCACTGTCTTTTTCTTTTTTACCAACGCCCCAGGTATTTGCAATTTCAAAGGTTATGGCATACATATCATCACTCGTTGGTCCTACCATTGTAGTGTCCAGGGTTACAACCGCTATTTCAACAGAGGTCTCTTTTTCAAAGGCGGTTATCAGTGAGTCAAGGGTTTTTTCTTCAGCGTCCGTAAATATATTTTCGAAATCGTTTACATAGCCTTTGTATTTAGGAATGTTATCCAATGTTGTGCCCGATTTTTTTGAGCTGCAGGCGCTTGCCAGCAGCGTAAGTCCGGCTAAAATCAGGAGTAGTTTTTTCATGCTTTCAAAATTCAAATTAACAGCAAACAGGCCATAAAGCAGTTATTTTTGTACCCGCTTATGTCAGCCCCCAAAAAGAAACCCATATCGTTATTCAGGCAGGTACTGTTGTACGGCCTGCTGCTGGGTGCATTGGTAACCGTACTAAAGCTGCTGGAGTTTAACCTTATTGTTAAAAACAACATATTTGAGGTATATGCAGGTATTGTGGCATTGATTTTTACGGCAGTAGGCATTTGGGTAGGCCTGTCGTTAACGGCTAAAAAGAAACGTATTGTAGTTACATCAGCTCCTGTTGCTGTGGAAGATAACGAGGATATACTGAAAGAGCTGGGCATCAGTCGCCGCGAGTATGAAGTGCTGGAACTGGTGGCACAGGGCCTCACCAACCAGCAGGTGGCCGATAAGTTGTTTGTATCGCTGAATACGGTTAAAACCCACATGACCAACCTGTTTGCCAAGCTGGAGGTAAACCGCCGCACGCAGGCCATTCAACGCGCCAAGGAGTTGAAGATTTTGCGGTAGGGGTGCAAGAAATTGAACCCGTGCATTAAAGGGTTCAATTTCTTGAACACATGCATTAAACGGGTTCAATTTTTATTAAAACGGGTTCAATTTCTTGAACCCCTACGGAAATCCAAAAAATCATACCTTCGGGTGAGGCATCAACACTCAGTTTGCCATTGTTTTGCTGCCATAAATCAATACACGAATGAAAAACATTTTAATCCGTTACGGCCTTATAGGGGGCCTTATTGTAACTGCCCTGATGTGGGTTTCTTTTCCTCTGTTCACTTTTCCTGAAGATTACGCCATTGCCCAGGTAGCTGGCTATGTCACCATCCTGTTATCGCTTTCAGCAGTATTTATGGCTATCAAAAGTTACCGGGATAACCATAATAACGGTAAAATTACCTTCGGAAA
>DASPJH010000410.1:0-2768 GCA_035628715.1 Bacteroidia bacterium | reverse complement strand
TATAGACGATTACGCCCACCACCCAACAGAACTGGAGGCGGCTGTAAAATCAGCGCGGCAATTGTACCCGGGCAAAAAAATAACAGGCATTTTTCAGCCGCACTTATACTCCCGTACGCGCGATTTTGCCGAAGGCTTTGCACATAGCCTCAGCATGCTTGACGAAGTGATATTAATGGATATTTACCCGGCCCGTGAATTGCCCATTGAAGGGGTTTCGTCTGAAGTTGTATTTAAAAACATAACCATTGATAATAAAATACTTTGTACTAAAGCAGAATTATTATCAGTTATGAAAAATATACGGCCCGACGTGCTGCTCACATTGGGTGCCGGCGATATTGATACGTTTGTTCAGCCTTTAAAAGAAATGTATTCATGAAAAAAAGGTGGCAAATATTAGCTAATTACGGATTGTGGACAGTGCTGGTACTGGCCTTGCTGGTTTCGCTTTCGTTTGTTGCAGACGAACAGAAACAAATGCGTTGCCAATCGCTGGATGTACAAATACTACCTGAAAGCGGGACCTACTTTATTACAAGGGAAGACGTGGTGCGCGAAATAACCGGCGGCCGCGGTGAGGCCATCCTGCTGGGCGAGCCGGTGGCGATGTTTAATGTGGGCCAGCTGGAAGATGCATTAGAACTAAATTCTTTTGTGCAGGATGCCGAAGTGTTTATTGATATTGAAGGCAACCTGCGGGTGGATGTAACCCAGCGCCGCCCAATAGTGCGCATTATGCGGCAGGACGGCAGCGGCTACTATATTGACGAACACGGCGTTAAAATGCCGCTTAGCGACAGTTTTACCGCACATGTACCTATTGCAACAGGGAACATTTATGAAAAAATAGAACATGCCAAAGATACCGTCTTTTCAAGGGTTGGCAGGGATATATACAACATGGCAGTTTACCTGGATAAAAATCCGTTTTGGAAAGCTATGGTAGACCAAATAGAAATTACTTCCAAGAGTGAACTGGTGTTTATTCCCAAAATTGCCGACCATAAGGTCGTGCTGGGCGATGCCAGTAACCTGGAGCAGAAACTCGCACATTTAAAAGTATTTTACAAAAAAGGTTTAAACAAGCTGGGTTGGGATAAATACAAAGTGATTAATTTAAAGTACACTGGCCAGATAGTGTGCGAAAAATATTAGAACAAGCAAGGCTTTTAACTGTAATATTGAACAGGTATGCACAACGGCAAAATAATAGTTGGCTTAGATATAGGAACCACCAAGGTTTGCGCTATAGTAGGAAGATTTAACGAGTACGGAAAAATTGACGTGCTGGGCATGGGTAAGGCCGATTCTCACGGCGTTACACGTGGCGTAGTTACTAACATCAACAAAACCGTGGAGGCCATTCGCAAGGCTATTGATGAAGCTTCGGATAAATCGGGCGTTGAGATACGCAAGGTACATGTAGGTATTGCGGGGCAGCACATCAAGAGCCGTCAGCACCGCGGGCTGGTAGTGCGAAACTCGATTGATACAGAGATTGATTTCAGCGACTTAGGTAAGCTGGAAGGCGATATGTATAAGCTGGCACTAAACCCCGGCGAGGAAATTATCCATGTTCTTCCGCAGGAATACACTGTGGATAACGAGCCGGGCATCAAGGACCCGGTGGGGATGTCGGGTATCCGCCTGGAAGGCAATTTCCATGTGATTACCGCACAGGTAACCGCTGCCCGCAACATTTACAAATGCGTTCAGTTGGCTAACCTGGAAGCTGCCGACCTGATACTGGAGCCGCTAGCCTCGTCTGAATCAGTGCTGAGCCCGCAGGAAATGGATGCCGGCGTGGCGCTGGTGGATATTGGCGGTGGTACAACTGATATAGCCATCTTTCACGACGGAATTATCCGCCACACAGCGGTAATTCCCTACGGTGGTAATATCATTACTGAAGATATTAAAGAGGGCTGTAACGTGCTGCGCGACCATGCAGAGCTGCTGAAAGTAAAGTTCGGCTCGGCATTGTGGGAAGAAACCAAGCCCAACGAGATTATCTCTATACCCGGCCTGCGTGGCCGCGACCCTAAGGAGATTTCGGTTCGTAACCTGGCTAAGATCATCCAGGCCCGCGTAGAGGAGATTTTTGAACTGGTATACTGCGAGATCAAAAACTCTGGCGTAGAGAAAAAGCTGATTGGTGGCGTGGTGATTACTGGCGGTGGCGCACAGCTGAAGCACGTTACCCAGCTGGCCGAGTACGTTACCGGTTTGGATGCCCGAATAGGCCTGCCCAATGAGCACTTAGCCAAAGGCATGGTTGAGGAGGTAAAAAGCCCTATGTATGCAACCGGTATAGGGTTAGTTATTAAAGGCCTGAAAACAGAGGAGAAGGATAGCGGCAACAGCACCGCGGTAAAAACCGACTCCGATATTAAAGAGCACCGCAAACTGGTGAAAGATGAAATTCAGCGCAAGAACTTCCTTAACCGCCTTAAACAGTGGTTTGTGGATGATTTGGACGTGAAAGACTTTTAATTTACTGATTTGTAGATTTATTGATTTACAGATTGTAAAAAAGGCTGAATAAAGAAGCGGGCTGATGTAATCCTGAGCGGAATCGAAGGGTGCGGTGTTAGATAATGAGGTGATTGAATGATTTGTGGGACTTACGTCCCCCTTTCCTTTGCAGAGGGGCAGGGGTGAGGTCGAAGGACCAAAGTGTCATTGGGAGCGGGCATAGAATAACTGCTGGCAGTGTTTATTCCAGCGAAGCAATCCGGTTGAATAGTTTCAATAAGATTGCTTCA
>DASPJH010000409.1:0-11197 GCA_035628715.1 Bacteroidia bacterium | reverse complement strand
AAGCTGAGTGGATACTATCCCAGCGTCATTATATTCGGCTCAGGATTTTCAATCGGGAATCATGGCTATGTTACCTGTGGTGCTGCGGGAGCAACGGAACTAACGTCCACTTACCGTTTCGACCCTGCTGATGAATCGTGGACGGCTGTGGCTGATTTTCCTGGTACTCCGCGCCAAACTGCAGTGGCATTTACCATTGGCCAGCTGACCTGGGTGGGTGGCGGTCAAACTGCCTATACCACCGCTCATAAAGACTTTTACCGTTATAACCCCGCTAACGATACCTGGGCACCTGCAGGCGATATAGGTACCAGGGGCCGTGCCTGGGGTGTTGCGGCAACTGTAAATGGGAAAGCCTACGTGGGCACGGGCTGGGATTTTGGTAACTCGTTTTTTAACGACTGGTGGGAGTTTACACCTCAGAATATGGCTGGGATCAACGATGTTACCGCCAATACCGGCATAAGCGTGTATAACGACGTGGCAGGCAAGGCCGTAATTGTGAAATATAATTTTAAAGTTTCGGAAAATTGTCGCGCTCAACTACTTGATTTACAAGGCAAACACATTTGGGAAATAACATCCGGAAACACTGAGATAACCCTGCCCGCTAACGGGCTGGCACCAGGTATGTATATGCTGAACGTAACCAATGAAGGAGTAGCCTACAGGCAAAAAGTTTTAATTTACTGAGTGTATTAAGTAGGTAAGTATAAGGTATTGGTTGGTACTGTATACCTTATACTTCTATGCTTTTTACTCTGTACTAAAAGCTCAGAATATCCTTTCCTGTCGTATCTTTCAGAATAACAGGCTTTCTAACAAACACCATATCATCCGGTTTAAGGGTAAGCCGGTTGTTTACCAACGCTTGGTCAAGCGTGGTTGCAACAGCGTCCGTCGGGTTGTTTAAATAATCAGAGGTTAGTACCAGCCGGTCGTCAAAGGTTTTGAGGTAACCGGCAAAGGTACCTATCTGCACCCCCGCCTGCCTGTATATGTTATACGCGCACCAGCGCCTGAACAGCTTGGGCATTAGCAGGTGGCCTTTGTCACCAGCTGAGTCCGCGCCCAGGCTAGCGCCTGAAACAGGCTCCCGGTAGCGCCGGTTGTGGTCAAATATTCCTAAAAATTCGCGGTAACAGGCATGGATACTGTTTTTCGCAGTTTTTCCTGCTTTGGCGGCATCAATAAACAGTTTTACTTTCTCCGGCGGCATGCCGCTGCACAACAAGGGAAACCCCAGTCCTTTTTCCAGCAGCCATATATTCAGGTTTACAGGTTTACCTTTCACAGGCACCTCCACCTCGCCGGTCAGCCTGCCATAAGCATCACTTATATCTGAAGGCGAGGAAGCCATGGCTGTAAAAGTGCAGGGAACTTCGCCATAGTGGGACTCGCGGGACAAAAAATCAAACAACCGGTGGCTCACATATTCGGCGCAAGGCTGCCTAAATCCCACATCATTATTAATCCGTATCAGTTGTTCGTATTCAAACTGGTTAAGGCTTCCCCTGCGTGTAGGGTGCTTAATGGGGGTGCTGCCCAAAATTTTATAGTTCAACTCGGGTATATCCACTCCTGTAAAGCGCACCAGCAGTTGGTTGCCCCGTTTTATCAGCTTCTGTATTTTCCGGTTATAGGCCACACTGGCTTCCTGGAACACATGTACCGGCTTGTAATTATCCACACCGTTATCACTGAACTCAAATGAATCCCTGTTAACTGTAATCTTGATTACTGAGCCCCCGGCTTCTGACTTCCCTCTTGGCCAAAATTGGTCGAGCCGGATAACGCCTGTAACTTTTAATATTCCCATACACACTTATTTAGCCGCAATCGCTTATTACAAGTTTACTATAAGCGGTTACTATTCCGCCATAGTTAAAAAACGGGTTTTAACGGGGGTGATTTAACGGGGATATAAATCTTTAGTCATGGTTTTTAGTCTTTGTTTAGCATTAACCAAGAACGGCCCAAGCCAACGATAGTCACCCTGCGCACAGTCGAAGGGAATGTCAACCAAAGGTGTAGAAAGTCGAAGTTTTGACGCGAAAATTTTTCAAGAACTTCTGGTACTACTTCAGTTTGAATTTACTGAAAGAGAGATGCATGCTAAAAGATAAAACCTGTTTCAACTTATAGTTGGTAAAGTTAGAGAAATATCCAGCCTAGGTGCCTATGCAAAAATGCTGTTGCAGTTTTTCGCAACTATCACCAACAAGGTTTTAGAAACCAACCCTAACCAGAGGGTTTGCATTTTTTGCAATAGTATTTATAGTCAATTGCATTTTTCGATACTTTTAACTTTCTGATTAACAATAGGTTTGCTGCAATAAATAATTTATTATATGAGTCTTTGGGATAGTATTGTATCAATCGGAAAACAGGCTGAAAACGTTTTAGTAAGCGTTGGCGAAGCCGTTGAAAACCGGGTCGTGGGCATAAGTACCACAATTGGCGCGGGTGTAACTTCTTTTGGGATTGCCGTTAAAGATGGCATCCAATCTGCCACTGGTGAGGTAATCAATTGGACACTTACCAGTGCTGAGGAAATAAATAACTTTACATTAAACACCTATGGAAAAGTTGCTGACTTTTCAGCTCAAGCTTTTGATGCTTCTGTTAATGAATTAAAAAATGCCTGGGACTGGTTGAGTAAATATATCAGTTACAAGCTGCCAATCCTTGGCGCACCTGATTCATCAGCCGTTGACGTTGCTAACAAAATATTTGACGGCCAAGCAAATCTTTTAGGAAATGCCGCCGCCACTTCAAAAATGACCTACATTTTCCTTTTTACTGTTGCAGATAAAAAAGTAGGTTTTTATGCTTCAAGAGCTGGTAAATGGGGATTTATAGGCAATGGTTTGGATGGTATCGGGCCTTCAGCCTTTATTGGAGCCAGGGTTGAATTATTTATGCTTTTTGATGATAGTCCCGGTGGCAAAGAATATTTACGGGTGGGAGCCTATCAAAATGGCCAGGTAATGATGGGTGCAAACATACTTTTAACAACAGGATTCAATTTTCTGGGTTTCCAGGTTGCTTGTGAAACCCCCAATTACCTCCTTAAAGTTGTCACAACACCAATTGCTGCCCCTTCCAACGACAGTGTTTCAATGTATATACCCATTAACCCGGGTAATTCCACTGCAACCGCAGCAGGTTTTGACTACCTTACGCTTATGGGTGCAGTGCCCTCCCTCCAGGCAGCTGGCGATGTAGCTTCATCAGCAAAACAAACCGGAAATCAGATCAGTACTGATGCTGTTGAAAAAAAGAAAGCAACCGCACTGGGTGCCCGAGAGGTTGCTTCATCAATGTTCCTTAAATATACTCCCGATTGGTGGCCGGGAGATGTAAGTCCTCCAATAGCTTACCTGGATTGTTTCAGGTCGGTATGTGTAGCGCAAATTTCAGGTCAGCGTTTTCTTATAGGCGGTAATGGAGATTTTTCTAACCCTGTAAAAGACCGAAGCATTTCAATTATTAATCATTCGGGCATTCCTGCCACGGTAACATTGAATATTAATGGCAACCTGGTGCTTACAGAAAATCAGTCGTATGCACACTTTACTTATACAGGGCACGATAATACACTTATGACCGCCAGGATGTATGCCCCATATATGCTTCATGCTCCGAATGGGAATTTCAGCAGTGCTCACGCGGGGGTTTTTATAAATTATTTATCACATGATGGTACACCCTTCTGGGCCCGGCTGGATGAAAACGGTACTTTCTGTCATGCACCGGGAGGAGACTTTAAGCAGCCGATATATAGTGACGAAATTTGGTATACCGCGTGGGGCGGAAAGGCGTATCATGCCCGCATTGAGCGTGACGCTTTGAATAACTTAATATTCAGGCACGCTCCTGACGGAAACTGGCAGCAATCTTTTCTTTCACAGGAATTATGGTACATATGCCCTGATAGCACCCAATGGAAAATGATGATTATGAGCCCGGTATTGCCCGCATCAGAAACTACTGAGACGGAGCCTTATTTTGTTCACGCACCAAATGGAAATGTCAACAGCTCAAAAACGGATAAGATACTTTGTTATCAGACTCCGGATGGCGCAAAATGGGCTGCCAGGTTTAATGGAACCGGTTTTACACATGCTCCCAATGGTGATTTTTCTAATTCGCACGACAGCTCCCTTATCAATTATAAACGGACTGAAGGAAGCAGCGGGTGGGCAAGAATTGAAAAAGACTCGAGGAGCGGCAGATTATTGTTCCGCATTTCCGCCGAGCCAACCTTTCCAGGTGAAGCTACCTATGTAACCAGTATTGAGTACATGGAGTGGAATAATACACCCTGGTCGGCTTTCCCATACTTCCCCGGCTTATCGGTGGCATAATTACCTTCACGGAAGTTTATTAACTCTATTGTTGAGCGGTATTCTGATTATAGAATACCGCTTTTATTTTATAAAAAAAACACTGCTGAAACGATTGCATAACTATACAAGGCCACCCGGCCTAAACATGCCCGAAATGAATGGGTTTGACTTTCTTGATGAATATGATAAGCTCGGTACGTCAATAAAGAAAAAATGCATTATTGTGATGTTGACATCATCATTGTATCCTGAAGATAAAGAGCGTGCTATGCAAAGTCCCTATGTTTGCAAATTCCTAAGTAAACCGCTAACCGCTGATAAACTTGGGGAACTGCGTGAGATTATAACATAGCTCTCTACAAGCCTTGCAATGAAAATCAAGAGGCTTACTGGCTGTTAGAGAATTGTTTACACAGGAAGTTCACAAATGCACAGAGCCTTGCAAACCTGAAGCGGAACACGCTCAATTCCAATCCCAGTCACTTCTTAGTTTTTCCAGAGGGTAGTAAGCGATGTGTACCTAACCGTAAAATAAATTCCTAACATGCTTTTATTGAATTGATTGTCAACCAAGGGTGTTGAAAGTCGAAGTTTAGACTAAAAAATCTTTTAAGGATACTGGCAACTATTGGATGTTTATGAGTCAGTCCCAACGGAGTGGATGTACTATTATCAGCCATTTAATAATCAGAAAACTTTTGTGGAGTTCCGCATGTTTCATTAATACACCAACAGACGAACAACCCTTAACGATAAACCCCTACGAAAAGCGGGTTTTATTAAAATCTTTATGGTTGCATTTAAAGACTGGCGTTTTTGTGGGTATATAAATTACAACGACACATACTTTAAGGTTCACTGGGACACGAACACTGACCATGTGTACATCAGTAAGGTGTTTAGTAAAACATTTAAAGGATTAACTTTAAAAGATTCCGTAGCAAAAACAATAGAAGAAGTTCCAAAAATTGCTCTAAATATACTTAATGCAGCGTTTGGAGTTTAACTTCTGTTCCTTATCAACCGTATTCTCAATGCTGCCAATAGAATATAAGCTGCTGGTTGTGGTTGTCCCGATAATACCTCTTTGCAATTTTTTAGCCGCATTGTCGAGCTATAATGTGACCTTACAAGACCGTGATTAATAATGACTTCCTACCAAAGGGTGAAATGAAGTCCTTAAGTTATCGGGCCGTAATGAACTAGCCACACTTAACAGAATTGATTTTACAGCTTCAATTAAACCAGCATATGAATTCGGTTTCACCACATAAGATATGGCTCCTAATTCCCTGGTCTCTATTATATCTTTCTCAAAAGTGCTGGTATAACAGGAATATGTGAAAGAGCTTTATCGTTTTTTGTCTGCCTTAAAAAGCCTTTCCATCCAATTTAGGCATATTTAAGTCCAGCAAAATTATATCAGGTTGCAACATCAATTGGCTTATATCTTTTAAAGCTTCGTGACCGTTATGAGAATGTAAAAGCCGAACCTGGTTGTTTATTTCACTAATCGTTGATGACAGCAACAATTCTATACCTTCCATATCATCAATAACATAGATAAAAAAAGATCGGTTACTCACGGCGAGTTTGATAGTGGCATAGGGTAAATAATTAAGGAATGCCAATATAGCCATAAAAACCGGCAGAACTTACTTTTATACGGAACCCGCGTTAATATCTAACAAACAGGAATATAAATTAACGACTCGAACGCTGATTCGTTAAAATCGCTGTGCTTTAGGAATGGATTTCATATTATAGTTGATTGTGAAAAAAACCTAAATGTCGAACTCAATAACCTTTTCATACGGTTACTTATATTACAATTTGAAATAAACTGCATGTTATAAGCCCGCTTTGCGAACACTTTGTATGCTGCACTGTTTGCAATAGTATGGAAGGAACAGCAACACCCGTAGACGGCATGATGGAAACAGCCCGGTATTTACTTAACAAGGTTGATTCATGTAAAACTATATTAATTAATCATTACCAAATGGAAAATCCGAGCCCGGCTGAAACTTTAAAAGAAATTATTAATGAATTAAATAATGAAGATTTTACAGAACGTATAAAAGAAATTCACAAACAGCTTGACATAATAGAACTGAGAGATACCAAAGACGAACTTTAGTAACCACTTGCTTCGCAAGGTTTGTATTGTTAATAACTGAATGGCCATAAGCAGGCATTTAGCAGAACGTTAAATGAGTTAAATCTTTCCTGATTAAAAAGCACTGGATATAAATGATGTTTCAAAAGTTGCAATGGAAATTCTAAAAAATGCCTTTGGAGATTAAACTCTGGCAGGGACGAAGCAGTTATGGTCCTATGCTGGATAGTCATCATCTTTTGCACATAGTATTGTTTACAATAGATAGACGTTAGATTCGTTAAAAAGACATTTCCCCCGTTACTTCCGTAACAGGGGCTGTCATTATTAACAAAGGTAGTTGGATAGCTAAAGATAATAAGTTAAGCAAGTTGAGGTTTTCTTACATCCGAACGGGTAAACATTACAGCGCCCAATTCAACAATTCCCAATATCAGGTGAGGCAGGTATACAAAATCAGCAAAACCAAAAATCCAGGGGGATGCAGCCAGCAAAACACCACTGATTGAATCAATGGTTAGATGCGTTTTCATAGAAATAACATGAAACGCTCCAAGTTCATAATTGGTCAGCAAACTATATACCAGGGTACTAACGCCTAATATTATAGGTACATACGTCTCAGCACCTCCCATATGAAATTGAAATGCCCAGGGAGAGGCGATAAGCAGGATACCCATCATGTAATCCAAAAACCCGTGTGTTTTTGTGCTAATAAATTTCATATTGATAAGGTTTGAATAGACACACATTGTAACAAATGTTTGTCCGTAATCCGTAGTATGTTTCTGTTAAGATTGTTGGAGAATAGGCATGCTTTTTAGCACACTTTTCTGCCGTAAAAAAGTCTACTCACTATGAGAACTATCAGAAACAGTCTTTGCCCGTTAGTTCATTGAATGATTAAACTAAAATATTTCCGATATGTTGGTAATAGGATATGGCTAAAACTAAAGTTGTTATTGCGGGAGCCGGACTGGCTGGACTAACCGCAGCACTTGACTTACAGAGTAAAGGGTACCATGTACAGCTTTTTGAAGCTAACAGCTTTATTGGTGGCAGGACAGCTTCGTGGGATATTGAAGGCATGGAGGTGGAATCCGGACTTCATCGGATATTAGGGTTTTATAAAGAGTTCCCAAGATTAGTTCGACAAGGAGGTTTAAAAATGAAGGATGTTGTTATATGGGAAGATGAGTTGGAAATTAAGGTTGCAAATGGGCCCAGCGGAGTATATGGTGCCTCACTGATTTTTCGCCCGTTTAAAACATTGTCTGCCCCTTTTCGCAACAGGATTATATCTTGGAAAGACACGCTCAGGCTTGCTCGTTTTATGACTTCAGGTCTCTCCTGCTATTTTACTAACCCTCAAAAGCTGGACACTTTTTCAGTAACAGAATATGCAAAGAAATTTAATATAAGTAATGAAGCTCAAATACGAATTTTATGGCCATTTACTGCGGGTCTATTTTTTTTACCCCCTGAAAGATACAGTGCCTTTGTATTTTTCAGCCTCATAGCAAAAGGAATAAAAAGACCTCACAGAATAAGAGTTGGAGCTTTTACGGGCGGGATGACCGAAGTACTGGCAAATCCTCTTGCCCAGAAGATTGAGGCGCAAGGGGGGCAAGTATACACGAGGCATAAAGTGCAAAAGCTTGTTATAGAAAATAACAAAGTTACGGGTATACTCGTAAATGAGAAGTTTGTGGCTGCGGATTTTGTGATACTCGCAGTTCCGGTAGGCCCGGCGCAACAAATAATTAAAAGTTCAGGTACTGAAAAACTTAACAACCTGTTGTTGCTACCTACTATGCCCGAAATTAACTTACAGCTGGAATTGAGTGCACCGGCATGGCCTGTTGACCGCACAGTTTTTGGTCCCGGAACATCATTAATAACATTTGCAGAGCAGTCCAGAACCACCTTTAAAGGTAAAGCAGGCAGGCTTTCAGTTATCCTGGCTCCTCCTGAACAGTTTATTAATTTACCGCATGAAGAAGTTTTCAGGATATTTACCCAGGAAGCACCCTTTTTGGGAATAGATCCCTCAAAAGTTGTACGGTACCGGGTAGTATCACACCCAAGAGACTTTTACCTACTATCTCCTGGGGTTGAAGCATTAAAACCAGGCACTTTTACCGGCATTCCAAATCTTTTTCTTGCCGGGGATTACATAAAACAACCTTTTCTGGCAACTATGGAAGGAGCAATTATTTCAGGCAGGCGCGCTGCAAAGGCTGTAATGGGTTAGGCAACATTTGACAGTATAGATTAACCACTTCAAACAAACTAGTATAAGAATTAGATTAATGCGTTAAGCAGTTTCACAGCTACTTTATAGGTATGCTGTATACCTAAACGCATTAGTCGAACAAGGTGAAGCATATGAATCAGGCTATTAGACCAAAGGTGTAGAATGTCGAAGTTTTGACTTAAAAAATCTATTACAGATTTTACAGGGTTTTGATTAGCCTTCGTAATTAAACCTTATCCACAACCAGTTTATAATGCGGGTCTTCCATTACATTCACTTCAATAATTTCGCCTGCGTTTTTTAGCAACAGTCTGCAATCTTCACTTAAATGTTTAAGATGAAGTTTTTTACCGCTGGCTTTATATCTTTCTGTTAACTTGTTTAGTGCTTGTATCCCGCTCATATCAACTACCCGGCTGTCTTTAAAATCAATAATAACTTCCTGGGGGTCTGCGGCCACATCAAACTTCTCATTGAATGCCCCTACTGAACCAAAAAAGAGCGGCCCGTAAATTTCGTAGTGTTTTACCCCCTGCTCGTCAATATATTTCCGTGCTCGGATACGCTTTGCATTTTCCCAGGCGAAGACCAAAGCCGAAATAATAACCCCAATAAGCACTGCCAATGCTAAATTATGAAGGAAAATAGTAACCAAGGTGACAATTACCATAACGAAAATATCATGTAACGGCATTTTTCCAAACACCTTTAAACTGGCCCACTCAAAGGTACCTATAGCCACCATTATCATAACTCCTGTAAGCGCAGCCATAGGTATTTGCTCTATTAAAGGTGAGCCAAACATTATAAACACCAGTAGCATCACTGAGGCGATAATGCCAGAGAGCCGTGCCCTTGCTCCTGATGAAATATTTATAAGGCTTTGGCCTATCATGGCACAACCACCCATGCCTGAAAAAAAACCCGTTACAATATTCGCAGTTCCCTGTGCAATGGCCTCTTTATTTCCCCGCCCCCGTGTTTGGGTAATTTCATCCACCAAATTTAAAGTGAGTAAACTCTCTATCAACCCTACACCTGCAACAATAACTGCGTATGGCAAAATTATTTTAAACGTTTCAAGGCTAAACGGTACCGTTGGTATATGAAACGGAGGGAAACCGCCAGCAATGGAAGCAATATCACCAACTGTTTTTGTATTTATTCCTAAGCCAATTACAATGGCTGATATGACTAAAATAGCCGCTAAAGAAGATGGTACCGCTTTTGTGATTTTTGGCAATCCCCATATAATAGCCATAGTTAGCACAACCAGCCCCAACATTATAAATAAAGGTGGCCCCGTCATCCATTGTTCTGCTCCGGAAACACCGATTTTAAATTGAGTTAGTTGAGAAAGGAAAATGACCACCGCCAAGCCGTTTACAAAACCGAACATTACGGGATGCGGAACAAGTCGTATAAATTTTCCTAACCTTAAAGCCCCCGCTGTAACCTGGATAATACCTGCCAAAACCACCGTGGCAAAAATGTATTCAATGCCATGTGATTTGGCTAATGAAACAATAACCACCGCAATAGCTCCAGTTGCTCCTGAAATCATACCGGGGCGACCCCCTAATATGGATGTTACAAACCCTATAGTGAATGCCGCATACAAGCCTGTAAGCGGTGGAAGTCCTGCAATAAGGGCAAATGCCACTGCCTCAGGAATCAAGGCTAAAGCTACTGTCAGACCTGATAATACTTCTATTTTATAGTCAACTTTTTGTTTGAAATCGAAAATGTTTAAATACTTCTTCATAACTGGGGTTATTAAAAATGGACATAGCGAATGGCATATCACTCGGCAGAATAGTAAAAAGACAGATAGTAGTATTGCTATCAGGGGGGAGTAACCGGAGATGAGGAAGGTACAAGAGTTTTCATTGAGGGTGCAAGTTTAGCCAAATCAAATGAAAAGACCATAATATTGACCAAAAACGCTTTGTCGAAGTTCAAATTGACTACTAACCAATTAGTTCAACCAAAGGTGTAGAAAGTCGAAGTCTTACTGTTGAAAATATTATAGAGTTAACCAATATTACACAAGGATTTCATGGTCTTTAGTGCTCTTTCCCAAAACCTTCAGCATATTAAAATGAAGTGCCAATGCCTTAAAAAAAGTAGACTCAACAGTGTAAGGCAAGTTAAACTCCTGTGCCGTTGCTTTTACTATAGGTGATAGTTTTGGATAATGTACGTGACAGATATGAGGAAACAGGTGATGGTCTATTTGATAATTAAGCCCACCTATAAACCATGAGAATATTTTACTGCGGGGAGAAAAATTGGTAGTATTTTTTAATTGGTGCTCAACCCAACTATCCTCCATTTGCTTTCTCCCATCCACATCTACAGGTAAGGCATATAGCGAGGTTTCCATAACATGTGACGGTTGGAAAATGCATGAAAGTGTAAGTCCCGCTACAAAGTGTATAAGCAAAAAACCAGACACCACCATATACC
>DASPJH010000408.1:0-2900 GCA_035628715.1 Bacteroidia bacterium | reverse complement strand
GGCTTACCGGAAGCTGCCTTACCACTTTTTCTCCTTCTTTCACATACGCCTTAACACCACCGTATCCTTTGCCCGAATCGGCAAGCAGTACATGGAAAATTATTTTGTCCCCTAACTGGTAGCTACGTGATGCCAGCACTTCTACAGCAACGGAGTTGCTGGAAAGTATGCTTACATTCTTCTCCGATTTGGCAGAACTGATATTACTGGTTAAATAATCGGCCAGCTTAAGCTTAGTATACAGCAGATCGGCTTTAATTTTGGCCAGGTTGGTAATAACTACTGCAGTGGGCGTCCGGCCAAAAAAGTAATCTTCCCATATCCTGGTTTTACCGGAAGAGCCCTGAATAGTAAGTCCGGCAGGCAATAACGAATCTAAATACGGCGCTATTCCCTCCAGGTTATAACTGCGGATTTTCCGCCGTATGCCTTCTATCTGTTCTTTAAGCTGAGTAGCCTGCCCGTCCTGAACAATCAATCTCCCGGCTATAAGAAAATTCTTCGATTTATTGATATAGCTTTCCACGCTATATCCCCCCACTCCCGCTACCATTGCCTGGTTCATTTCTTCAATATGGCTTACAGCCGTATCTATAGCAGCCGAAATCTCTATTATACTGTAATAATCTTCTGAGAGCGGTGAGTTATAATACAACTGCTCATCCAGCATGCTTTGCCGGCGGTCCAGCTGCTGCTGGTATTCTTTGGCAGACTGGTTAAAGGAAACCCTTAAATATTTGGATGAATCAATAAACTCTGACGGCAGGTAAATAAAGGCCAGCGTGATAAACACGAGGTACATCAGGTTGATAAGCCGTTGCCTTAATTCGCTGCTGTCGCTGCCAAACATTATTTATCCAGTTTTTCAGGTTTCCTGTTCCGCATCACCATTACCTCGTTAAAGTCAGTATAGAACTCATTAACGCTGGTAAGATTTCGTTTTAATTCTTTCATCTGGCTTTCATAACCGGCATTGGCATCTTCCAGCCTTTTGATGCCGCTATTCATTCCTTCTACAGAGCGGGTGAGCTGGCCAAATATTTCATTCAGGCGGTCAATATTGTCTTCCATCAGCGCCAGCTTGTTTTCAAGGTAGGCCGCATTACGTTTCAGTATATCGTTGTTTACACCAACCTGGCCGTAGGTTTGGACCTCTTCAGCCTTTTCATCAAGAATTCCGGGAAATACCTTTTCCCATTTATACTCCGTGTTTTTACGCCTGAAACGAAAGGCCGAAACAATAAACACTATAATCTCTGTACTGAGGCCTATTATAAAAATCTCGTCGGCATACATCCATTCCAGGAATTTGGCCATGGCTCCGGTAATAACAATGGCTGCACCAATGCCGTATACGAAGTTCAAATAATCAAAGCGAGCTGTTTTTCTTTCCATGTGGGCACAATTCTCCCGTTAGCAATCCAAAGATAGAAACAGCCTTCACCCCACTAAAGGGGAATTATTTTAACGGGGGCAATACGAGGATAAGAGGTGCATTTTCGTGACTAAATGTTTGAACGAGTTTTTGAATGACTTCGTTACCGGCAAGAGCAGGATAGGCAAGTAGGTTGTCTGTCCGCTCAGCCAGTGCGCCAGGTTTAAAGAATTTATTGCGGATGGTTTCCACCTGCTTCAGCTGGCCTTCAAAGCGGCGTTTGCCTGCCTTCTCCAGCTTGCCGTCCAGTTTTTCAAGCAGTTCGGGCACTTTCTTAAACTCCCCGTCCAAAAAGGGCTTCAGGTTGGCATCCACTTCCAGCGCTTTTTGTTTAATAAACTCCAGTTCAGCAGCAATTATTTTATAATGGCCGGATAAATCGGGTAAGTCTGCTGTGCTTTCTTCCAAAAAAGTGTTTTCAACAGGGTTGTCCATGTTTAGAAAATCAATGGGTGTAAAACCCATTTCACTAATTTTATCCACCGTCTTCTCATTCAGCACAATCAATGATTTGCGAAGTTCGATAATGGGAAACTGCACGCCGTTTGCTTTGAACACGTCTCTCAACTGAAACCAGTATGTTACTTCGGCAGCGCCGCCTATGTAAGCCAGGTTGGGCAGTATCACTTCCTGGTATACAGGCCGCATAACCACATTGGGGCTGAACTTCCCGGGATGCCGGTCAATTTCACTCCCTAAATCAGCTTCATTCCACTTCAAGTCTGTGCCCAGCGCTTTGTATACGTTGTTTTCAAATACCAGCCGGTGGCGGCCGGTTTCTGTCATATAAAAGAAGTTTATTTCCCGGGGGCTAATCTGCGCTTTAAAATGTTCTTCAAATTTTTCCGTGGTGCGGTTTACTATCTCAAAGTTCTTCCCTTTAAAAATGTCTTCTTTAATTAATGGGATAAACGGCTTTTTGAGTTGGGCATCGTCGGGGTCAATAATTACCAGTCCTTCCGAAGCAAATAACGTATGCACCACATGGCGGGTAGCTTGGGAAAAGATGGGATAGGTTTTATAAGCTTCGGTAAACAGTTCAAGAATCTTTAATGCCTCCGGGTCGTTGGCTATTACAGGGGCTATTTCTTTTTCAAGCTCATTGATAGATGCGGGATGTATGCGCCCCACAGCTCCTGTATAGGCTTCATTTTTGGCCCATGCAAACGGGCGGTTGTAAAGGTTAATGGATGATATTTCGTCAAAATCATGGTCTTCGGTTGCCATCCAGAAAACCGGCACAAAGTTGTGGCCTTTAAAGTTTTCAGCCAGCCAGCGGCATTTGGCTATAGCCGTAATGATTTTATAGGTAACATACAGCGGGCCCAGGTATATATGTATCTGCTGGCCGGTAGTTACAGTGTAGGTGTTCTCTTCCGTCAGAAGGTCTATATTTTTTCTTACTGTTTCGGATGCCGGGGTGTTCAGCAAATCACCGTACTGGCCTTTAAGGGCCTTTACCCAT
>DASPJH010000407.1:0-3174 GCA_035628715.1 Bacteroidia bacterium | reverse complement strand
GTCGTCATTAATTTCAAACTCCAGCTGATCGGTCCTGAAACCTTCATCCAGGGCAGCTTCCGGAAATGCAGCAGTTTGCCTCCGTAAGTCGGTATCAAACCAGGTACATACAGGGTAGGCATCATCCAGTTCCCCTGAGTCGGATTCGCCCGAGCTTTTCTCAGCATATCCGGTAACAGTCATCAAGGGCCCGCCCGACCTTAATTCTACAATGTCTCCAATAAAAAATGTTCCCATAGTTAATAAGTAACAATTCAGTTACTTATAAGTTCATTCATCGTCAGTTTTACGCTGTCCGTGCAGTTTTCTGTGTTTTGCCTTATCAATAATTTCAATGGCACGCTTCACCCGGCTATCCACATTTTTAACCGAGGTTATATAATATATCAGGCTGCGCTTATAACCTATGGTTAAACTTTCAAATACAGCCCTGCCCTCCGGGTCCTGTTCCAGCACTGCAGTGAGTTCTTCGGGCATATCCAATTGGTTTTCATCCACTATATGAAACTCAACCTTTACCGGTATGCTCAGCTGGATTTTTGCTGCCCTTCGCAAAGGATTTCCGATAGAAAAATACTTTTCACCGGTTTTAAGGTTTTGAATAGCCAGGGCAAACGGGGCGCCATTCATGGTACCCTTTACACGCACCCTGCCCGGTTTATTTATTTGCTCAATAATATCATCCGGGATTACCAGGATATAATGCAAATACGTCCCTTCAATACGGGTAAGCCTGGCCGCAAATGAATAAGCTTCCATATTATTTTAACAATTCCACAGAAGTTTCGCCTATTTCTTTTCCGTTCACCACAACGCTTATTTTATGTATACCCGGGTAATGCCTGCGCGTAGTCATATCATCAAACCTGAGGTTGCGGTTAAAAGCCACCGGTTTGCCCGGCTGGTAATTATTTTCAGTTATTTTAAACACTTTCCGGTTAGCGGCGCCGTTAGCCTTTACATAGTAAATGCCATACTCTACCCGTAGTTTCTCCGGATTTTTTTCTTTTAATATCAAAGAAAAATCCAGTGTTGCTTTTTCTCCTATTTTTAATTTACCGGGAGTAATTTTAATACCCGATACGTCCACCTTTAACCCCCGTTTTAAACCAAACGCATCCAGGGCATCATTGTGCCCTTTTTTAAGTAATGTGCGGCTACCGTGTTTTATTATCCAGTCGGTGTTGGGATGTGTGCCCTGCCAGCGTTTCACAATTGCCATTACAATTTCAGGGTTATCCTTGGCAATATCGTTCAGGTTATTGGCCACGCTGCGGCGAACCGTTTCTGCAGGGTCGGTTTTCAGAGCTTCCAATATTGGCAATAACGGCGAGGGGTCTTTTTTAAAGGCCGGCAACGCCATAGCCCAGGGAAGGCGCGGTCGTGCTCCCTCGCTGGCCAGCCTGCGCACCATAGGATTGGGATGTTTGGTCCAATCCATCATTTGCTGCAGGGTTTGCGGGTATTTTACAATAAACGGCCGTATGGCAAACTCAGCACTGGAAAGACAGGTTATTTTCTCCAGCGCCTTCATACTGCCGGTGTAATCATTAATCCCGTACACCTCCACATAATCCGGCAGGAAGGAATAGAAGTAGTTCATGGCACTTTCACGGCCAGCAAGCGTTAAATCGGTGATTTTAATTAATACATCCGCTGCTTTTTTAAAGTCCGCAGGCAAAAAATCATGCAGCACCGTTGTAATGTGCCGTATGCGTTGCTTTAGCTCCAGTTGCGGCCAGTCTTTGTTAAATATCTTCTTTATAAACTCCTTTTTGTCAAACCCTTTGATGGCTTTTTCCAGCGTGGCTGAAAGGGTGTCGAAGAAGGCTTCGTTATAATAATTTTTGAGGGGTTCGGGCATGGGTAAATAGTTAATAGCTACAAGTATTATTGTCAAAATAGTTGACAATACCTGAAGCTCTAACGTAATAAAATTTTACCGGATAGTTAGCCGTAGCCGGGATGTTTTAGAAAAAAATTGTGTGAATATGGGTTTGGGAAGCCGCTTCTTACACGAGAGCTAATAGCTGACGGCTGAAAGCTAAAAACCTCGTGCGGTAACAATAACTTTTACTTTCCATCCAACCCCCAAAGGCTCGCCAAAGGCTTGCTTACGTCAAAATAAATTTCGTCGCCGGTAAACTCTTCGCCTTTTTCGGTAAGGGTAAACTTATCGCAGCTGCCCACAAGGGCTTGTTTGTTATGCTCAACGCCCAATTGCCCCATAAAAGCATATTCATCAGAAATCCGCGTAACCACAAATGCAGTTTTAGCAGCTAACCCATCACCGCTTGAGCGTATTGCCGTTAACAGTTCCAGGTAATAGTACATGTAGGTGTCAATTTTCTTTTGGTCTTTTAATTCATTAGCGCAAACAAAAACGCTGAATATCATCTCGATATCCAGCGGGTCGTCTTTCAGTATTTCCTCACCAATAGCCAGCGCTTCTTTATAATTCAGTTCATTATAATAGTTAAAAAACTCTTTTTCTTTTTTATGTTCTCCATAAGGGTCGTAGTTTTCCTGGAATACTGCACCGTAATAGATCAATCTCAGCTCTTCAGTGGATAATGTTTCTTCCTTTAAAAAACGGTTAAGTGTTTCTTTATATACCGTTTTATTGTTTTTTAAAACAGTTTCAATACTATCGTAATTCACTGGATAAAAATCCTGGGCTTTTACACACAAAGGTGAAAGAAGCAGCAACAGTAATATGTTCTTTAACATTGTTTACAGGTTTAAAATTTTGACTTGTGACAAATTTAGCGATTGAATTTTACTTAAAATCAGAATTTATTAAAGCATGTTTGTCCGAACGGCAAACTACTACCAACAACAATAATATGCTAAATTTGCCCCTATGACGTCAACAGCAACTGCCGCTTCAATAGCTGAAACCTTATTACAGTTAGGAATTAAAGACATTAACGATGCTGCCGGCACCGGGCAGGTATGGCAAAACCCCGCTAATGCCGAAGCGCGTGAGATTATCTCACCGACTGATGGCAGGCTGATTGCCAAAGTGAAACTGGCCACTGAAAAGGAATACAACCATGTGATTGAAAAAGCGCAGGAAGCCTTTGAGTACTGGCGCACCGTGCCCGCTCCCAAGCGAGGCGAGATTATCCGCCAGTACGGTAATAAGCTGCGAGAATACAAAGAACCCCTGGG
>DASPJH010000406.1:0-6395 GCA_035628715.1 Bacteroidia bacterium | reverse complement strand
ACCTGGAAGACTTATATTTAACAGGTATATTTATTGTTGTTATATCTCTTGTGATTTACCTGCCTGCCCGTGAGGCTGAATCAGTGATATTTGAGCCCGAAAAGCTGGTTGTTATTGCCCGCACATTTTTCTTTTTCAAGGTACAGCAATCAATAGATTACAAAAAGGTACAATACCAATTTTTAAAACCGCCTGATAAACATTCTGGCCTGGCATCATGGCTGCCCGGTAAAGGAACCAAGCTGATACTGTATCGCAATCGCCGTAAATGGGTTAAGTTTTCAGTAAGCTCTGGCAGTTGGAGCAAATCTAAAATAGTTGACCTGGTGCGCGAACTGCTGGCTAAAGGCTGCTACAATTATTTTGAGTTTGACAAAAAGCGTTAGTGCGCTTCCAGCCAGTTTTCTCCTACCCCCATCTCCACTTCCAAAGGTACTTCCAGCTTAATGGCATTAAGCATCTCCTCCCGAATAATGGGCTTAATTTTCTCCACTTCGTCCCGCTCCACATCAAACAGCAATTCATCATGCACCTGGAGTATCATTTTAGAGCGGACTTTTTCATCTTTGAAACGGCGGTGAATGTTAATCATAGCCAGTTTAATCATATCAGCAGCACTGCCCTGTATGGGCGCGTTTATGGCATTTCGCTCGGCAAAGCTGCGCACCGTGTGGTTGGCTGAATTTATATCCCGCAGGTAGCGGCGGCGGCCCATTACCGTTTGCACGAAACCGTGCTGACGGGCAAAATCCACCGTATCGTTCATATATTTGCGTAAATCCGGATATTGTTTAAAATAATTGTCAATTATTTCAGCCGCTTCCTTCCTCGGTATTTCAAGACGCTGCGCCAAACCAAAAGCTGAGATTCCGTAGATAATACCAAAATTTACCATCTTGGCCTTGCGACGCATGTCTTTATCCACGTTATCAATGGTTACCCCAAACACCTTTGCTGCGGTAGCGGTATGTATGTCCAGCCCTTTTGTAAAGTCGTCAATCATGCTGGCATCTTTGCTGATAGCGGCCACAATGCGTAACTCAATCTGTGAGTAATCGGCGCTTAGCAGCACATGGTTACTATCGCGTGGAATAAAGGCCTTACGCACCTCCCGGCCCCTGTCGGTACGGATGGGTATATTCTGCAGGTTAGGGTCGGTGCTGCTCAGCCGGCCTGTGGCTGCCACTGCCTGGTTAAAGCAGGTATGCACCCTGCCGGTACGGGGGTTTATCAGCAGGGGAAGCGCATCCACATAGGTAGATTTCAGCTTCTGCATCTGCCGGTGGTCAATAATTACTTTGGCTATTTCATGCTCAGCAGAAAGGTAAGTAAGTACCTCCTCATCGGTTTTGTACTGCCCGGTTTTGGTTTTTTTTGCTTTCGGGTCCAGTTTTAGCCTGTCAAATAACACCTCACCCAGCTGCTTAGGGCTGGCGATATTAAACTGCATTCCGGCCAGCTCATATATACGCTGTTCCAGTAATGCTACCTCGTTTTGCAGGTCTACAGAGTACGCTGCCAGCATTTCTTTATCAATACGCACGCCTTCCCGCTCCATATCCGCCAGTACGGGTACCAGCGGGGCTTCTATTTTTTCTACCACGGGGCGCACACCTTTCTCATCCAGCATAGGGCTGAATGCTTGTTTAAGGCGAAGGGTAATATCTGCATCCTCGGCTGAGTATTCGGCTACCTTCTCTATATCCGCGTCACGCATGTTCAGCTGGCCCTTGCCCTTTTTACCAATAAGTGTTTCTATGGAAATCGGAGCATAGTTCAAATACCCTTCAGCCATAATATCCATGTTGTGGCGGCCATCGGGCTCAATCACATAATGGGCAAGCATGGTATCAAACAGCTCACCTTTTACGTTTACTCCATAATTCTGAAGCACCATTATATCGTATTTAATATTCTGGGCTATTTTCAGAATATTTTCCGTTTCAAATACCGGCTTAAATTCATCTACAATGGCCTGCGCCTCAGCACGGTTAGCAGGGGTGGGAATATAATAGCCTTCATAGGGTTTTAATGAAAACGCCAGGCCCACCAGTTCGGCCTCAATAGCATCCAGGCTGGTGGTTTCGGTATCAAAGCACCATTCAGTTGCGTTTTTAAGTTGTGTAATCAAAGCGGCCCGTTTTTCGGGCGTATCACACAGCTCATAACGGTGGGGCATTGTGGCGGCAGTCCGGTATGAGTGCTGCTTTTCTTCCGGCTCGGCGGCAGCCTGTGTGGCTTCTACCGAAGAGAAGAGGCTGGGCTGGGCCGATGGCTGGGCCACAGAGGTTTCTCCCTCCCCAAATAACCGTTTCCCTAATGTGCGGAATTCCAGCTCGGCAAACAACTCCATCAGTTTTTCTTTGTTGGGCTCATCTAATATCAAAGCCCTTTCATCCAGCTCGATGGGCACCTCAGTAATTATAGTGGCCAGCCTTTTAGAGAGCCGGGCCATTTCTGCATTAGCCTCAATGTTTTCTTTCTGTTTACCTTTTAATTTGGCGGTATTATCCAGCAGGTTTTCCACGCTGCCAAATTCCTGTACCAGCTTTTTAGCGGTTTTTTCTCCTATTCCGGGTATACCGGGAATATTGTCCACCGCATCGCCCATTAATCCAAGAATATCAATTACCTGGTTAATACTGGATATCTCCCAGCGCTGTAGTATTTCAGGCACGCCCATTATCTCGAAATCTCCTCCCTGGCGGCCGGGTTTATAAATAAATATATTATCGCTTACCAGCTGGCCAAAATCTTTATCGGGCGTCATCATATACACCTTGTAGCCTTTCTTTTCAGCCTTTTTGGCAAGGGTGCCAATAATATCATCGGCTTCAAAACCATCATAGGTAATAACCGGGATGTTAAAACCTTCAATCAGCCTGAAAACGTAAGGAATAGACCGTGAAAGGTCTTCGGGCATTTCCTGGCGGTTGGCTTTATAGTCGGTATATTCAATATGGCGGTCTGTGGGCTTGTCGGTATCAAACACTACGGCAATGTGTGAAGGTTTCTGGCGGTTCAGCACATCCAGCAGGGTATTCACCAAGCCGTAAGGCGCGTTGGTATTCAGTCCGTACGATGTAATGCGCGGGCTTTGGCTAAACGCAAAAAAGGCCCGGTATATAAGTGCCATTCCATCCAGCAGGAACAGCTTTTTTTCTTCGCTCATGATACTCTTATTGGTATAAGGTTAAGTATACAAAGATAGTAAAAGAACCGCGGATTTGCGACGATTTCGTTTACTCTGTACCTGGTGACGTTGCCGGGCAGGCAACATTTTCAATGGTATTTCTATCATACTGTTTACACACCTAAATCAGGGCTTTATGAAGAAACTATTTTTACTACTGTTAATCTCCGGCTTTTTAAATTCAAATGCACAGCATTTACTGGAAATGGGCAACCCTGATGCTGTACCCCGTGTAGTTAAGCCGCCTTTTTTTTACCGGGATGCCCTTAAAAATTCAGCCGGTGCATGGAGACAGGATTATCTGAATGCTGGTGTTTGGGAACAGAATGAACGAATAGTGGTACGAAAAAACAGCGACGGCGCTTATACTGAACTCACAAGAATGCAGTGGAATAACCCGCAACAAAACTGGATGGTGAAAGAGCAGTATTTATATACTTATACAAAAAATTCGCAGCAGCAGGTAGAGGAAATTATCGCTGACCTGGCCGGGGCTTCTATTGTTGACTGGAAAATGGTATTTGCTTACTCAGGAGGAAAAGTTTCGGAAATGGATTACTTTGTGAAGTTTAGTACCAATTATTCCTTCGCAGAAAAAACTTTTTATTACTATGACGGGAACGGCCGGAGAATTAAAGATTCAGCGGCTGCGCCAACATATCCCTGGGTGCACCATTATACGTATGATGCAAACGGCAGGTGTATAAACTGGCTGCAAATACAGCACGCTATGGCTGCTGACACTATTTACAACGATTCTTTTTTTTATAACAGCGCGGGGCAGCTTGAAAAAATATCAGGCAAAGGAGGCGTTACCTCTTTTACTTATGATGCAAACGGCCAGGTAGATGAAGCAAACGTCTTTGTCCGGCTTATCGGGAAAGACTCCCTGGTGCCCACCAGGCATTACAAACACTCGTATACCTCAAACGGTAAGATAGTCACAATGGTTAACCGTGTGTACGCTGAAAATTTTGAACGGTGGCTAACCGAGGACAGTCTTGTTAACTCATTCACGCCATCCGGTAATTATGATACCGGGTACCTGTTTACTGCGAACAATAACTGGGAGCCAACTTTTGACCGCCGCTTGGTATATGGTTTGGCAAGCATGGGTATTGCGCCTGCAAAAACTTCATTGCCGTGCAAGGTGTATCCAAATCCCGCCCAGTCTTACGTTACCATTGAGCTTCCTGAAGGAATTTCATCCGGGGAAATAACAATTACAGATATTACCGGAAAAACTGTCCGCCAATATCCCATAAGTGCAGTAATTACTGAAATACCATTAGATATTCAGCCGGGTGTTTACTTTTTACATGCCGGTGGTTATGCGGCTAAGTTTATAAAGCAGTAATAGCAACCGCAAGTGTTTAATGCAGGCAATTTCGATGGCAGCTTAATCGAATAGTTGTTGTTTACTTAAGTATAATTCTGTAAAATGCAGAAAGTATACTATGAAACGATTATTACTGGTTGTAATGCTAATTACTGTTAGCTTTTTTGGATTAATAGCACAACAGTCTAAAGACTACCTTCGTTCAAAGGAAATTGATCCCGTGGTTGAAATTCCTCTTGCGGGTGCAAGCCTTTTGGGATATAGTACTGACGGCTATATATTGCAAGCTGCTGATACGTTAGGTAACTGGCGTCCAAACCCAGCAAAATTTTTGTATGTAAGGAATTCTGATAACAAGATAATTAATTATAAACACTTTGTATTTCTTAATTCCCAATGGCAAATATTAGATGGTTATGAATGTGCCTATACAGTTGACAGTGGCGTGGTTAAACAAACAAATGTTACTTATACCACGGGTACGACCCTACAATATAGAACCGATTACACCTATAACAACGGGAAGCTTGCCAACACGTTTGCTTATAAAAAACTAAACACTTATGATAAAGACCTTGAAACATATTATAGTTATAGTTTAACAGGGCACAGGATTAAAGATAGCACATGGAAAAGCTGGGGCACCAGTATATTTTATAGCTACGATGTAAATAACAGATGCTCACTGGAAGTAAAAAGATATAATACTCCACTATCAGGAGTTGACACCGTAAGCTATAACAGGTATGAATATTATCAGAATGGAAAATTAAAAAAGAATATACTTTTTGAGCATATTAGTGGTAAACTGAGAATTAAAAATGCGATGGAATATGCATATACCGCAGGAGGCTCAATCAGCACATCAACAGAAACAGTATTCGATACAAACCAAAACAAGTCTTATATACAGGCATATTATCATTATTATAATTCAAACGGTAAATTAATTTCATTCGCAAGAAAGGCGTATGATTCAGCCTGGAATTTATTGAATATAGGCGATACTATTTACTTTCCTGTTCTCTCAGATGGAAGCTATGATACAGCCACGCGTTATTTGTGGGTAAATAATCAATGGAGAGCAAATTCACGATATATTTTTGATGGTGCTTTAGGAACGGGCACTCAGGCCATTACAGCCGGAAACATGAGTGTCTTCCCCAACCCCGCTTCCCACCAGCTCACTGTTGAGCTACCTGAAAATCCCGGCACAAAAGAAATTTTTATAACCGATATCACAGGAAAGGTCATCCGCCAGTTCCCTGTAAATGGCCCCGTTGCTGAAATACCGTTGGATATTCAGCCGGGTGTTTACTTTTTACATGCCGGTGGTTATGCGGCTAAGTTTATAAAGCAATAGCTGCTGAAAGTTTTTATTAAAAGACAAAGGGCCGGGTTGCAACCCGGCCTCTATTATTTACGTTAATACCCATCGTAAATAATACACTATGAACAACAAACTATTACGCACTTACATTTTACTGGCTTTTACAACGGTATTCACTTTTACCTTACCGGCCCAAACCATCCTGCAATGGGGGCAGGAAGACCCTGCAACACTGGTTAAGACCCCGCTTATCCACTGGGATTGCCTTCGGACGTTGAGCCCGGAATGGATACGCGAACAGCGGAACACACCCACTGCGCCCTGGCAGCCCCTGAACCGGCTGTTTAATGAACAGGATGCGGGAGGGCGTTTTACCCTGCTGCACTACCAGGTATGGAGCTTTGGCAATAACGATTGGGTGGACGATAATAAAAATACATATTGGTATACCCTTGATGCCAATAACCGGGTGGTGGAGATGCAGGTAAGTGAAATCAACCAGTTTTACACTAACTCAAGCACAATATATTTTG
>DASPJH010000405.1:0-5136 GCA_035628715.1 Bacteroidia bacterium | reverse complement strand
AATTATATACATCTTTCCAAAAAGGGTGAAAAGTCCGCCGTAACAGGCCGTGGTACCTTTGTAGCGTAATAATTTAACTAAAAAATTACGCTGTATGGAAACTATAAAACTAAACACCAACCTGCACTGCAGCAGTTGTGTGAGCAAACTTACCCCGGTAATAAATGCCGACAAGCGCATACAAAACTGGCGGGTTGACCTTAACAAGCCCGGTATGCCCCTTACCGTAACCGGCGACATTAATGAGCACGAAGTAATTACCCTGGTGGAGAAAGCGGGCTATAAGGCTTCCGCTCTCCAACTAAACGAAACCGCCCACTGCGAAATGCCGCACAACGGCAACAAAAGCCACAAGGGCCAAACTATGACGCTTGCCGCTGAGCACACACCTGTTTTGCCGGCAAACCCTTTCTGGACCGACAGTTCGGTATGGAAACGGGCATCTTTCAACACCTTCAGCTGTCTTATCGGTTGTTCTATCGGAGACTTTGCCATGATTATTTTTTTGCAGGCATACTATCCCGGAACTCCCATGATGACGCAGATGGTGCTGGCTATTGTAGCCGGTTTGTTCACCTCGGTACTGCTGGAAACTACACTGATGCGCTACCGTGAAAGGCTATCGTGGGGACTGGCGCTTAAAATGGCCTTTTCCATGTCGTTTCTTTCCATGATAGGGATGGAAATAGCCATGAACCTTACCGATTTTATGATTACCGGTGGCAAAATGGCATTGTCAAACCCTGCTTACTGGCTGGCTTTCATTCCTGCTGCGCTCGCCGGATTTTTAGCGCCGTTGCCGTATAACTATTACCAGCTGAAAAAGCACAATAAGGCCTGCCATTAACAGTCAACAGCATTAGGCAACCGCCTGTAGCCGGAACGGATTTCATACCCTCCGCTTAAAACTAAAAATTGTTGATGCAAAACAGAAACAAATTCTAACTTTTCCTATTACTCTGTGGAAACCTGGACTAAACGCCCGGTTGAACCTGGGGCCGATCGTAACAGCGTAACACCATTTTCTGAACGATTTTTGCACAGGAAAGGATAGAAGGATGGGCTTGGTAGGGGTTCAAAATTTGAACCCCTACCAAGCCGCAACATCACAATTTACGATGATAATGGTGACAGGGTTTAAAACAGGTGTTACGGGTGAAAGGCAGGTGGTTACCGGGGTTGAGGCGGGTCGTAACAGTCGTAACACCATTTTTCTGAACGTGATTTTTGGGACAAGAAAGGGTAGAAGGATTATGGGTGCTGGTAGGGGTTCAAAATTTTGAACCCCTACCAGGCCGCAACATCACAATTTATGATGATAATGGTGAAGGGTTTAAAACAGATGTTACGGCTGGAAGGCAGGTGGTTACCGGGGTTGAGGCGGGTCGTAACAGTCGTAACACCATTTTCTGAATGTGATTTTTGGACAGGAAAGGATAGAAGGATGGGCACTGTAAGGGTTCAAAATTTTGAACCCTTACAAGGCGCAACATCACAATTTATGATGATAATGGTGGCAGGTTTTAAAACAGGTGTTATGGGTGAAAGGCAGGCGGTTACCGGGGTTGAGGCGGGTCGTAACAATCGTAACACCATTTTTTGAACGTGATTTTTGGGACAAAAAAGGATAGAAAGATTATGGGGGCTGTAGGGGTTCAAAATTTTGAACCCCTCTCAGGCAAATTTATTATAGTTACGGATAGGCAATGGCTACCCGGCCAGTTAAATCAAGGTCTTTGAAGGAAGAGGTGGTTTTGCTGTATACCCTGCACCGGAAGGTTACGGACAGGCTCCTGGTTTTTTCGCCCTTTTCATTTAAGGCGAAGCCCTCGTGAGCGTTGAGAACAAAGGTGCTGCCAACAGGCTGTGCATCCAGGTTGCTTTCATATTCCTCGCCGTTAGCATCGCGGTACCATATTTTAACCTTAGAAAACAGTTTAGGTGTTGTAATTACTACCAAAGGATTAAAATACGAGTAATTGGCAAGGCAGGTAAAAGCAGGGTCTCTAACCACTACGTTTTTCTGAATGGTGCGGATAACACCGTTTACACTGGTGGTAAGGGTTACAGGGTAGGTGCCGTTTGATTTATACAGGTGCTCAGGGCTGTATGCGGGCGAGGTGGTGCCGTCCCCTAAATCCCAGGCAAACTCATGACCCGATGAGAAATTTACGAAGCGGGTTGTTTTTCCATTAATAAAGGAGAAATCCGGGACTTTATTGTCCCCTTTGTCCACCTCAAAAGGTTTTACATAATTGCAGATGGTTTTGTTGCAAAGCGTGGTGTTATCGGTAATGGTGACGCATATTTTACGGGTAACGGTATCAAAAAAAGTAACCGTGATAGTTTTACTCTGCGAGTCGGCAGCGGTGGCGCCCCCCAGCGTCCAGCTGTAGGAAGGATTAATATACCCGCTGTCTTCCGCCCTAAAATTGAGCAGGTATTTTTTACTGGTAAATGCTGTTAAATCGGCATAATTATAACTGCTGTTTTGCAATACATTGCCTATATTAACGGGAGCGAGACTTAGCGAGGCCTCATGGGAGTACAGGGTAACGCCCACTGCTTCGCCGCATTGTGTACAGCCGGTTTTTTCTATCCGCCCTTCAAAATAGGTGATAGAATCGGAAGGGCTGTGAGCAAACCCAGTAAACATATAATGATCACCGGTGGCAGCAATAGAGAATGGCGAGCCATTAACAGTTCCTTTCAGACTGAAAACCGGCCCATTATCTATTATTCCAGGGTCGTTGCCCCGCTTGCACTGGATTAAAACCAGGCAAGCTGCCAATGCTGCTACCAGCCTGGTTTTAAAAATTCCAGAGTTCATACCGTATATATAATTGTAGCCGCAAGTTACGCTCAAAAGCAGTATTGTTGTAATAGCGGTTATTGCCAATATCCAGCATACCGCCGCTTATTAACCCGCCTAAATAAAACTGTTTTTTATACCGCATTTCAGCGCCCAGTTGTACCTGTAAATCCCAGGGTTTTAATCCACCTCTATAGTCAGAAGCCTGTTTAGAGTATCCGGGCTCTTTTGCAAACACTCCCGTACTGTTTTCGTCAACACTGCCTTTTATGCCCAGTAAATACCCTGCACTAATGCCCCCTGTAAAAAATAACTTATCATTAAAATTATACCGGGCTGTTACCGGCATTTCCAGGTAATGCAGGCGGGTGGTTTGTATAGTAAGCTCGGTATGAGTTTCTCCAAAGGTATGGCGGCTTACCGAGTAGTGTTTCTGCAGTCCTCCGCCATTCAGAACAGAATAAGCCACTCCTGTACCTATCTGCCATTTTGAATTAAAAATAAACCCGTAATTAACAGCAAAATAGGGCAACACGGCAAACTTTCCGCGTTGTACTGATAACAGGCGGCTATAATTACCACCCACTGTAGTGCCTATTTTATTTCTTACCACAGGAACTGTTTTTTCTTTTTCCTTCCTGGTTATTTTTTCTTCCTGGTCCGGCTCCGGTTCATCAGCAATTACCGGGCTTCCTAAGGTGTCTTTAGTGTCGGCAGGAGGCGTTTCACCAGTATCTACACCAACCTGCGATTCATCTGCAGTCTCGTTTTCTTTTTCTTCCGGGGAAGCAGGGATATTGTTTTCTTTTATTTCGACCTTTTTACCCGGAGCTGTTACCAAAGCGTCTCCTTCTCCGGCACTAGATTCATTGGTATTGGTTATGGAATTATTTTTTTCTGATAATAAATTATTAGGTTTCCTGCTGTTATCAGTTATATTTTTGTCTGCAATAGCTGAAGAAACCGCAGTATTACCTGCCTGGGGTGAATTAATTTGGGGATGATTGCCCGGGATTTCTTTACCCGGAATATTTTTTTCCGTAGATTTTTCGGTATTAATTTCAACGGTTTTCCCGGGATCTGAAGCTGCAACGAAATTATTCCCCGGGCTGGTGCCTGTACCATAGTAAACACCCAGTGCCAACAGCAAAATTACCGGCAATGGCAAAACAATAAGAAGCCGACGTTTTTTCCTGCGCTTCTTCCGCAACAGCAGCAGCTTTTCGGCTGCCTCCCAGTCATCGGGGTTAAAAGCAAACTCCCGGTTTTCCAGTATCTGCTTTATGTCGCCTTCTTTATTTTGCCAGTTCATTTCTTGTTAATTTAGGAGTGTGATAATTTTTAATCATAGCCTGTAATTTCTTCCGGGCCTCAAACAGTTGCGATTTGGAGGTGCCTTCTGAAATCCCCATCATGTCGCCAATTTCTTTGTGGGTATACCCATCTATTACATACAGGTTAAAAACCTTGCTGCACATAGGGGGCAATAAATGTATCAGCTTATAAATATCGTCTGCCTCCAGTTTCAGTTCCACGTCTGCCCACTCAAACCCGTCTTCAGCATGGTCGGTACCGGTCATGTCGGCATATTCAATTGTTTCCTTTAGTTTTTTAGTACGCCTGAAACTGTCAATAATGGTATTCACCGTTATTTTCCGTATCCAGACTTCAATAGGTGTGACGTTATCATACTTTTTAAGGTTGGTTATAACCTTTAAAAAACTCTCGTTGTGCACCGTTAAAACATCGTCTTTGGAACTATAATACCTGTAGCAGATACGCAGCATAAACGAATAACACAGCTTGTACAGCTCGCTTTGCGCCCGTATATCCTCTTTAATACAGCGTTTTAATAGTTCCTGCGAAACCTGCATCGGTAGGTGGTTACATATCTTTCTTTTAAATTGTAAAAGCAGGGCCCGCAAAGGCCCTGCTCCAAAATTCAACATTAACTTTAACCTTATCTATCAATTATCAATTTATTCATATAGCTGTTATTTCCTGTTTTTACAGTTATAATATACATTCCGCTGGCAAGGCTGCTCACATCCAGTTCGTGAGTGTTGTACCCGGTTACTGGCGTGTGTTCAAGCACCATTGCCTGCTTGCCTGTAATATCGGTAATTTCAATTACAGTATTTTCATTGCTTTCGGTTATATAACCAATATTAATATAACTACCTGCAGGGTTGGGATATATAGCCAGCAATCCACTACCCTTTTCCTCAATACCTGTGCTGCCAAGTTTCAGGGTAATATCTTTGGTATTTACCTCGTAATCCAGGCGGGTAACCAACGGGCTTCCCTGGCTTACCGATACCCAT
>DASPJH010000404.1:0-2402 GCA_035628715.1 Bacteroidia bacterium | reverse complement strand
CAGCCTGGCTGTTTTGGATAATAACCTGTATGCCGGTGGAATTTTCAGCAAAATTGATTCAGTTACCAACGCTACCAGTATTGCCAGGTTTGATGGCGATGACTGGGATGCCTTTTCCAACATGGAGGCGCATGATTTTTATACAGCGCAGGTAAACCACATGGAAGTTTTTAATGACGAGCTATATGTGGGAGGCTTTTTTCACCGCAAGCAGGGAAATAAAAAATATGAACTGATTACTATAGAAGGCAACGACCTGGATTATGATGAAAGTACCCCTTTTAGTACAATAGAGCGTTTTCAGGCGGGCGCTGGCGAGCTTATGGCTTTTGGTGCCGATGAAGACCAGGAAAAAATAATTTACTCGCTGAAAAACGGTTCATGGATACCAAGAATAAAGGGTTTCCCCAATATTAATTCGGCAACATTCAGCGATGCGGAATATTTTAATAATGAATTTTGGCTGGCGGGGAAGGTGGATATTGGCGGGGGAAATTATAACCATTTAATAAAATGGAAAGATACCTCATGGACGGTTATTGACCCGCTTGATCTTGACAATGCCTGGTTTTTAAAAGTATTTGATAACCGCCTGTTTGCCGCCGGCGGTTTTGATAATTATAATGAGGCCCCTGTTTTGCGGATTGCCGAATACGATGATGACCTGGGAATTATAACCGGCAAGGTTTGGCTGGATGCAAATAATAACTGTGTTTGGGATGCCGGCGAAAAACCCCTTGCAGGGCAGGTAATTAAAACCGGCAACGGCATAACCCTTACCAATAGTAATGGGATATATAATTTTGTTGTGCCAAAAACGGCCACTTACCAAATAAGCGTTCACCTGGCAAAATACTGGTCGCTCAGCAGTTGCAACACAGCCGGTTACCAGCTATCATTTGGCAGTGAAACGGTTATTGACAGCGCTGATTTTGCGCTTAGGGTAGATGCCACCATTGAGGATGTAGCCATTAAAATTCTGCCCAACGCGGGAAGCCAGCCCCGTAAAAATTTCACTGAATTATATACCCTTAATTATATAAATTATGGTGGTAAAACCATTTCATCCGGTAAAATAAAATTAAAGCTGGATGACAGCCTGACCAACTTTTCGGCCAATCCTGCACCCACGCAGCTTATAGGAAATATTGCTGAATGGAACTTTTTTGACCTTGAAACAGGTGATATGCGCACCATTGAATTCAGCGCTAAAATGCCCGTTACTGAAACCAGCAGCATTGTACTGCTTGCCGAAGCCACCAGCCTGAACGATGCATTTAACGGCGATAATTTTGACTCGCTGGAGCAATCCATATCGGGCGATACATCGCTCAAAGGCAAATACATTTTTCCTCAGCCCGCCGCAAGTGATTCGGTAGCTAAAATAACCGTGCAGGATAACCTGGACGTGGAATACCTTATCCGTTTTGAAAATAAAACCGCATACACCATAAATACCGTAGTTGTAATAGATACCATAGACCTTAACCTGGCTATTGAATACATACAGGAGATGGGAAGCAGCCACCCCTACAGCACCCGGGTGGTAAACTGCCCGCCCCAGCTGGGCAAGGGTGTGCTGATATGGACGTTTGAAAACATAAACCTGCTGCCCAATATTTCAAACAGCAACGATTTTATTGCCAACCGCGGCCATATCCGTTTCAAAATACAGTTAAGCCCCACAACACCCATGGGTACATTGGTAAAAAATCATGCACATGTACTGTATGATTATGAGTTTTCCAATAAAACCAATACCGTATTCTGCACGCTGGATATGGTAAAAGCAGTTAATGAAATAGTAACAGCCGGGGGCGTATTATATCCCAACCCTGCCAGCGCAAACAGTGTTACTGTCGAGCTTTCTGAAGAGGATAACTATACCCTTGAAATAACGGATATACAGGGCCGCACCTGCACACCTTTAGTTTTTTTTACCGGAAAATCAATTGATGCGGATATTTCTTCATTATCGCCGGGTATTTATTTCGTTACTGTAAGCTCTGATGAAACCACCGCACGGTTTAAACTGGTGAGGGAGTAGGGCATTTATCAATTTTCATTTATCATTTACCATTTATTATTTAATGTGTGAACCCGGATTGGACCGGCATGTCTCAACCGGGTGTCATTGCGAACGGGCTACCTGGTAAATGCACGGCTTTTAACAATCGGTAGTGAAGCAATCTGTTGCCACCCTATCAACGGTATTGCTTCGTTCCGGTATTCCAAAATCGCCTGATGAGAAGGATTCCGGCTCGCAATGACGCCCGGTGGCATGTTGGCTTACATCCAGGCTCACGTCAACTATTATATTTAAAAGAGTTCGTTTTGTTTATACCAACTCTTACAGTTAAAATTACGTTTTTCAGTTATGAAATTAACCGGGATTATTCTTT
>DASPJH010000403.1:0-2072 GCA_035628715.1 Bacteroidia bacterium | reverse complement strand
GAGCATTGCTGCTATGGCCATGACGCAGTGATATAAACTGTGGGGCTTCAACCTTTTAATGCTTTTGTGGTTAATTGTTCTTAAAGTTATTTGTTACATTTGAAAATAATGGAACCCAGCAATCAACCACAGAAAGATTTTGAATTGTGGCGGATAGCCAAGCGCCGCGCGGCGTTTAAGCGCCACCTGTATACCTATATTGTTATCAATATTTTTTTATGGATACTGTGGGGCATAAAACAGGAGCCGGGCGAAAGCGATACATGGCTGCCGTGGCCTGCATGGGCTACTTTGGGCTGGGGTATTGGCATCGCCCTGGATTATTTCAATGCTTATTTCGGCGACCGCGTGGATATGACCGAGAAGGAGTATGAGAAATTATTGAAGCAGAAGAAAGAGAGGGGCAATTAGTCAATGTGCTAATATGCTAATATGCCAATGAATAATGCACTGAATGCAAAGAGTAAATCTGCCGATCAAAACTGCAGATAAATAAATGGCTGTGTATCGGCTGAATAAAACTGGTAAATCACTAAAAAGGCCACCAACCCGCTTGCTACTTTTAACGACCAATGGAAACCGGTAAAGGAATCTATTGAAAACTCTTTCCATTTTAATGGTAAGAAATGCACCAGTAAGGCAATGATAAAGATGGTGAATTCGCGCCAGTAAATGGTAAACCATTCAGGCGCAACGCTCCAGTCCATTTTTACAAACATCATTTCGTACATATCCCAGGCCATGGGTAATTCTTTTACATTAAAAATAACCATGGTAAGGCTAATAAATGCAAACGTCAGGAATATGCTTACCACCTTATAAAATCCAGGGTTAATTGCCTTCCTCCACGTTGAGCGCATATTCTGCGAAGCAACATCCCATGCAATGGCCAGTCCGTGCAGGGTTCCCCATAAAATATAAGTGAATTTAGGCCCGTGCCAGATACCCGAAATAATAAAGGTTAAAATGCTGGCTATTACAGCACCCACTACCCCGGCCTTGCGCCAGCTGAACGACATAGGCATAAACACATACTCATTCAGCCACGAAGAGAGGGTGATATGCCACCTGCGCCAGAAATCGCTGATGTTTTGAGCCAGGAACGGACGGTTGAAGTTGCCCTGAATTTCCAGTCCCAACAGTAATGAAATACCCAGCATCATATCGGTATACCCTGCAAAATCATAATAAAACTGGATAGTGCCCAGCAGCATGGCCATCAGGTTATCAAACCCTGAAAATATAGTGGGCGAGAGGTATACCCGCTCAATAAAATTCACCCATAAATAATCGGCCACTAAATACTTTTTGGCAGCCCCCAGGAAAATTAAAAATAATCCCTTGCCTATGTGGCTGGCGGTTACATTTAATTTGCTGTTTAGCTGGGGCAGTATATCCCGGGCTTTGACAATAGGACCGGCAACTATGGTGGTAAACAACGAGAGGTATAACAGGTAATTAAAATAATTCTTTTCGGGCTCGTCAATCATTTCGTTGTAGCAGTCCATCACATACGAAATGGATTTAAAAATATAAAACGAAATACCTATTGGCATCAGCAGGCTGGATACAGGTGCTTCCAGCGCAGTGCCCAGCAGGTTATTTATATTTTCAAGAATAAAAGGGGTATATTTAAAATATACCAGCGAGCCAATGCTTATAACCAGCGATAGCGTCAGCCACGCTTTCTTTTTGCTTTCTTTCTGTGTTTTAAGTATTTGTTTACCAATTAAAAAGTCGCTAAGGGCCACCAGCGCCATTACTATTACATACAGCCCGCTAAGCTTGTAGTAAATAAACAGGCTGAACAGCAGCAACACAATATTACGCCCCCGGGTATTGTTAAAAAATGCAGCGTACAGCACATAAAATACCGAGAATATCCCGATAAAAAATACCGAATTAAATTGTAATGCCTTGTAACTGTCGTAGGCAAACTGGTTTAGGAAAGCTGTAATTTCCATTTAGGTTATTTAATAATCAGCACCTGTCCGGCCCTGATTTTATCGGTTCTTAGGTTATTCAGTTTTTTTATTTGTGCTATACTAACCCCATATTTACGGGCAATACCG
>DASPJH010000402.1:0-4567 GCA_035628715.1 Bacteroidia bacterium | reverse complement strand
ATAAATCAAACAGCCCTTGTCCAGGTTTTTGGTATGCGTGCCCTCCAGAAAATTAATTTTAGAAAGCCCGTTTTTATTAAAATCAGTGGTTATAAATTTATCCTTGTTTTCGCATTTAAAAATGCCCAGCACACTCACCGTCTGGCTGTAAATAATACAATCGGTAAACAGCGCCACAAATACCTCCCCGCCCTTTATTTTTGGGTGTTCGCTGCATTCATACAAATGGCGGCATATATTTTTTGAATTTTCAACCAGCGACGAAGGGTCGGCAAAAATCTTATTTGCCTGCCCATATACCTCGTTCTGGTTCATATCATAAGAATGGTAAAAGGCATAAAACTCTTCCGTGGTAAAAGGGCGCAGCAGGAACCGCTTAAGCAGTACGGTTTCATCGTCCCCCAATTCTTCCAGGCAATCTTTGCCCGTTAGCTTAAAGCCTTCGTCCTTCAGCTTGTTACCGGAGTAGTGTATAGCCAGGTGGCTGATTTTGGCCTGCGAAAAATCCAACATGGTTTCAAATATAAGCAACCGGTGTGAAACCGGCTGCTGTGAAATTACTGCCGCAGGACGGGTTTAAAACCCGTCCTGCGGCAGTAATTTCACAGAATAGAATTTTATATTCTATTCTGCGCAGGGACTGCTTCCCGCACGAGGCGGGATTGTGTTTTACCATAACAGCCCGTTTACCTTTCGCATTAATTAAGTATTAAAGCAAAAATCGTTGCACCCTGACATTCCCCCTTGAGGGGAGGTTGTGTGCGTTGGAGAAGGGGGCAGGGGGATGACTAAAAGCGTAAAACATTAATAATAGCGGGTCATGTAAATAGATAAATAAAAAATGAATCATCCCCCTGCCCCTTCGCTAACCCACGAGCCACCGCACAAGGGGGAATGGGCACTTGCACCGTTTTTGGCAATGGTGAGCCGTTTACCTTTTGCATTAATTAAGTATTAAAGCAAAAATCGTTGCACCCTGACATTCCCCCTTGAGCAGGGGTTTTGTGTGTGAGAGAAGGGGGCAGGGGGATGATTTAAGCTCACAAAATATGAACAACAACCATTACAACAAAACTCTAAAGCCTTTCGCAGTAAATTTGCGAAATAATTCAACCAACGCCGAAATTAAGCTATGGGTAGGTTTATTGAAGAACAAGCAGCTTCTCGACTATTCTTTCCTTCGTCAACGACCAATAGGTAACTATATTGCTGATTTTTTTTGCAAAGAATTAAAATTAATTATTGAGGTGGATGGCAGTAGCCATGTGATGAAAGAGGCTGCTGACATGCAAAGGGATTTGGAGTTAAAAAGGATGGGCTATACAACATTGCGGTTTTCTAACGAGGAAGTAATTTATAATATTGGAAACGTAAGGGAATTGATTGTTGAATGGATTAAAGTGAGGTAATCATCCCCCTTCCCCCTTCGCTTACCTGCAGGCCACTGCACAAGGGGGAATGGGCACTTGCACCGTTTTGACAATGGCAGCCCGTTTACCTTTTGCATTAATTAAGTAAAGCAAAAGCGCTGCACCCTGGCATTCCCCCTTGAGGGGAGGTTGTGTGCGTTGGAGAAGGGGGCAGGGGGATGATAAAGAAGGTGATAAACAATAAATAATGAATATTTTATATCTTGTCAGCATGAAAAACATCCTGTTAACTGTACTACTTGTTTGCACTGCCGTTGCTGCACAAGCGCACGGCCTGGACTCTGCCCAATTGGCCAAAGAGTTTATTGAAAGTATTAAAAGCAGTAAAATAGATTCGCTGAAAAAGCTGATAGCGCCACCGGAAGTGTACCGTAAAATATCTCCTAATGAAACTGAAAAACTTACGGATAGTGAAATTATTACACATACGGCAGGCAATCCCAGACTTCAGGCCGACTTCGACAGCTTGCTGTCAGCAGCAAAAACGAAAAAAGTGGACCGTAACAAACTGCAATACGACAGTGTAAAGGTGGAAAACGTATGGGGTGACGACAATGCGCCATGGGCAATGATGATATATTATTCGTACAAAGGCATAAGCAGTACGCTCGGTATATCAGTCATTCGCTTTGAGGGTAGCTGGTATTTTATGGAAATGCTAACAAACGCAAACGCTTTTAAGGAGTTTTAGTCGTAATTAAATGTTTCTTTGATACTGCCGTCTTCATTATAGACAGTCCATTTGCCGGAAACAAAAACGGTAAAGCCTTCATAGGTGATGGTTTCAAGAGTATAAGTGGTTGTGAATTTATAATTTTCTACTGCTTTAAATGACGCTTCCAATTTTACTTGGCCGCTTTCATAATATTCTTTCCAGCGTCCAACCGGTACAAATTTTAGGCGATAATAATATTTTACATATTCATTGCCTGATATCTGGTCACCTGTGTTTTCGCCGCCAAAATTATAATTACTGTTATTTACTACTACCCAGCCTTCGCGCATAGTTTTCCCGTTTGGGTATAACTCTTTATAATATACTGAATCTGCATCCGCTGATATTGTTAAATCAATCGTTTTAAAACCTGAACTATCATACAGCGTATATTTCAAAAGCCTACTGCTGTCATAATATTCTTCACGGTAAGTTCTCGGGTTAATCAAACCGCTGTAGTATTTCCACTCGCCATGTTTTAATAGGCCGGTCAGGTGACTAAAAGCTCCTATATCGGAAAAGCCATAAGTGTATTGCATTTGTTTTTTTGTGCCATAAAAACTCCCGGTTATTGTATAGGCGGGACGGGGCGGAATGTATGCAGCACGTTCTTCTTCCGTAGCTACCAAAGACAATGTGTTGGGCACACGGGCTTTTATTGTAAGGGTATATTCTGACAGTTTTATCGGAACTACGGTATCCTTATTTTTTAATATACAGTAATAAATATCATCAATATAAATTACTGCCCCTCCTGTTAAATTGTTTATTAGTTTTAAAGCATTTGAATTTAAATGATGGCCTTTTACTTGTACCGTTCCATATCCTGTTGAGTCCACAACGGTTATTCTGAAACTTTGCACATACCCTCGTAAGCCTTCTACAGCAAAACCTTGCCCAAGCGGCATAAATATTCGCGATGCGTTTGCTTTAATAGCGCCTATTGATTGAACATCACCATCGTATAAAGTCATTAGTGAAGGGTATGCCACGGGTATATCTCTCGCCCGTAAAACCATGCTATCCACCCATTTTATTTTTTTACGTTTTTTAACGCCGATGCGTAATTTAATTTCGCCCCGTTTTGTTACGCGGATATAAATTTTGCCTTCCTTTTCAATTATTTCACCGTCCGATAATTCTTTAATTATATTTTCGCTTTTTTCGCCTTCCACGGCAATGCGCACCTCGTTATCAAGGCCGATATACACCACATTCATGGCGGGCAGGCCAACCGCCACCTTTTGGGCCGGCGCATTCAACGAAAATAAAACAGCTATAAACAGCAGGTGAAAAACTCTCATATCTATCAGTAACGAATTAAAATTAAGTTCAATATAAGGGGTTATGCGGTCTTTTTGATTAAAAGCCAGACTTATATGTGGATGGACGGTGCCCCGGGCTAAAGCCACGGGGTTACTGAATGGCGGTGGGAAAACAATTGCAGCTTTCCTTGTGTCTAGTGAATGGATGGCTAATCTGATATTTTACAACAAATAACAGCTATCGGCGTGCCCCTATTCAGTAACCCGTTGCTTTAGCTGCGGGGCAAACGGATTGTCCTTAACCTAACCAGCATCCCCAAACTGCTTTATCTTTGCGCCCACTTTCGCTACCTTGCGAAGTTCAAAGTCCGTTTAGAGAGCCAGTGATACCAAAGAACACCGTAGAAGATATTCTTGCTGCCGCCCATGTGGAGGAGGTAGTTGGTGACTTTGTTACGCTGAAGAAACGCGGCTCTAACCTGATGGGGCTGTGCCCCTTCCACGGGGAAAAAACGCCGTCGTTTGTGGTATCGCCCAATAAGGGTATTTACAAGTGCTTTGGTTGCGGCAAGGCAGGCAACCCGGTGAGCTTCATTATGGAGCACGAGAAGCTTGCCTACGTGGATGCGTTACGCTGGCTGGCTAAGAAATACAATATTGAGATTGTTGAAGAAAAAAGCCAGACTCCCGAAGCTATTGCCAGTGCCAACGAGCGCGAAAGCCTGCTGATAGCGCTGGAATACGCCCAAAAAAAATTTGAAGAAAACCTGTGGGAAAGCGAAGAAGGCAAAACAGTAGGCAAAACTTACTTTTATGAGCGGGGGTTCAGGGATGAAACCATTAAGAAATTTGGCCTTGGCTATTCCAAAAAAGAGTGGGGCAGCTTTACCGACGAAGCCCTGAAAATAGGCTATAACATTGAGGTGCTGCAAAAGGCCGGGCTAAGCAAGGTAAACGAGCAGGGACGGTCGTTTGATATGTTCCGGGAGCGGGTGATTTTCCCGTTCCACAACCTCAGCGGCCGGGTGGTGGCCTTTGGCGGTCGCCAGCTGGTAAAAGATGATAAAAGCCCCAAGTACCTGAACTCGCCGGAGAGCGAGGTATACAAAAAGTCAGAGTTGCTATACGGTATTTACCACGCCCGCAGCTCCATCCGC
>DASPJH010000401.1:0-12365 GCA_035628715.1 Bacteroidia bacterium | reverse complement strand
TGGGAATTGAAGGTTTGTATTATGAGGCCTTGGTGCCCGCTATAAAAGATACCGCATCAATAATACAGTCATTAAAAGATATTGATTACCATATAACCGGCTGCCTGCCGGGCCTTAAGCGGGCCCCGCGCGGCGGTGATTCACTGGAGTATAATTATTATTACCAGAGCGGTGATACAGCCGAAGAAATTTTTATTCGTATGCACGGTGTATACCCTTCTGATGAGGAAGGTTTTTTCTCAGCGGGATACGTTAGCCTGAGAATATACGGCGATGCGCGAAGAAGTTTTGTACCCTGTAAAAACAATTCAAAAAAGGCGGATACTGCAATAAGCAACCGGCTTAAGAAAATTGAAAAGGGTTTGCTTGACGATATTAGCCTAATAAGAGGGAAAGAAACTATTGATCTTTTTAATAATAAAATATGGAAAACCACCGTTGAAATTCCCGGCGCTACCTATTCGTATATCAGGCCCCTGCCTGAAAACTACGAATTTCCTTACCTGTATTACGGCGAGTTTTTTATGGGAGAAAGCCTGGATGAAGCAAAAAAGGTGTTTAAAAAGTGGGAAGAAAAATTAAAAAATAATGCCTTTGCTGAGAAACGCTTCACGAAAAAGAACAGGGAAAAACTACAGTGGATATTTTTACCGTATAATGAGCACTTTGATCCGGGAGATTATGCTAATATTGTAGAGCAAACCGGTTTCTCATGCCCCGACAGGTCGGCAGAGCCATTTAACCGTACGCCTCTGTTTACCTATCATTTGTTTATAATGAAGTTTATTGATTCTTATATTGTTGCCGTAAACATAGGCACCCGGTACTAGATTAAAATTTCAACACCTTTGGTCGTATGCCCTCTTTTTCCGTATCTTGCAAGGTTATAATTACAGCAAAAGCGGAGAAGAGAGTTGAAAGTAACCAATTTACAGCCATTTGAAGTTGTTTATACACTGGCAGAGCATGCCCACCTGGGCCTTTTGATAGAGCCCCATGCCGTGCAGATTAACAGCCTGGGAAACTATACCCTTACCCACCAGAAAGTATATAATACCACCATTGATTATTTTGAGAAGAATACCGATGATACCGACCGCAAACTGGTGAACCTGTTGGGCGAACTGGACCAGGAAGTGATTGTTAAAAAATTCCATGCACAGGCGGCTATACGGCCTGCCGAGTTTTTTAAAAAACATTTTAACGAAGAGCTGTATAAAAAATTCATCCGGCCTTATATAGAAAAACGGCTGGCTGATGCTATTGAGCTGCTGAGGGGTAAAAAGTTATTCCAGCAGGGAAAAGAAGGCAATCCCACTGCAAGGCGCGTAAATGTTGCCGAACAAAAATCTACCGTATTATTCCATTTCCGGCGCGATGACGACAAGGTAAGGTATTTCCCTACCATACGTTATAACGGCGAGCGTATTGAGTTTTCACAAATGGATGGGGTAATGGTAACCACCACACCGGCATGGCTGCTGGTGAACGGTATGCTGTATAACTTTGAAAAAAATGTGGACGGCAATAAGCTCCTCCCGTTCCTGAACAAGAGGTTTATAATGATTCCCAAGGCTACCGAGGCCAAATATTTTGAAAAGTTTGTAGTTCCCCTGGTAGAGAAATTTGATGTTAATGCCGTTGGCTTTGATATTAAAACCGAGTCGCTGCAGGGGTCGCCTGTATTAAAGATTGACAATGCCTGGGGGGATGAGGTGCGGCTGAACCTGTATTTCCGTTACGGAAAGCAGGAGTTTCCTTACCATGCAACCAAAAAGGTGTCAGTAATTCTTGAAAAAGAAGGTGATAACTACATTTTTAAAAGGCTAAGAAGAAGCAAGGAGTGGGAAGACCAGATAAAGGACTTTCTTGTACAAAAAGGATTGTCTCTTATTGAAGGGTGCTCGCTGGCCGTTCGGGCTAACGGTGAAAAAGCCGGCAACTATGCCACTATTCAATGGCTGAATGAAAACATTTACTCACTGGAATCGCGCAGGTTTATTATTGAGCAGGACACGCACACGGGCAGGTATTTTATTGGGCAAAGCTCCTTGTCCATTCAGGTAAACGAGTATAAAGACTGGTTTGACGTGCGGGCAGTAGTGCGTTTTGGCAAATTTGAAATACCCTTTTTACAGCTGCGCAGCCATATTTTGCAGGGTAAACGGGAGTTTTTGCTTCCTTCCGGTGAAATTGCGGTAATACCCGAAGAATGGTTTACAAAATACAGCAGCTTACTGGAATTTAATATTGCTGGGGATGAAATACGGGTTAAAAAGCACCACTGGAAACTGCTGGATGAGTTGCAAAACGGAAGCACGAAAGATGAAATTAAAGAGAAATTATCTCATCTTAATTTCGAATCTCTTAAAGAAATTACACCGCTTTCCCCGCACTTTACCGGTGAACTGCGCCCCTACCAGATGGAGGGTTACAGCTGGTTTTATTTTTTAAAGCGAAACTCATTTGGCGGTTGCCTTGCTGACGATATGGGGCTTGGTAAAACGGTACAAACCCTGGCCCTTTTACAAAGAGAGGCAGATATGCCGTCGGCCACAGAACAGGACCAGCCGACCGCAGCCACCAGTATTTTGCAGGATGTTCCCCGGCAAAGGCAGGCGGTTATTAACCAGCTGAATCTTTTTGCTATGGATGCGGTAGCTGAACAACCTGCACAAATTGCTTCCGCCCGCCGCCGCACCAACCTGATTATTTTGCCTACATCGTTGATATACAACTGGCTGTCAGAGGCTAACCGGTTTGCGCCGCATTTAAAAATATTTATATACACCGGCACTTACCGTAACCGTAATATTGAGTATTTCTCGCAGTACGACCTGGTAATGACCACGTATGGCGTAGCGCGGATGGATATTGATATACTGAAAGAATTCAAGTTCCATTATGTTATACTGGATGAGAGCCAGTATATAAAGAACCCTGCATCTCAAACGGCAAGAGCGGTTAATGACCTTCAGTCGGCATACCGGCTGGTGCTTACCGGTACCCCGGTTGAAAACTCCATTGTCGACCTTTGGTCGCAAATGAATTTCTTGAATCCGGGCCTGCTGGGCAACTTCACTTTCTTTAATGAAAAATTTGTTACCCCTATCGAAAAAAACGGGGATGAAATTCAGCGGGCAAGGCTGCAAAAAATAATAGACCCTTTTATACTGCGCCGTACCAAAGAACAGGTAGCAAAAGACCTTCCTGAAAAATACGACCAGGTATACTACTGCGAAATGACGGAAGAGCAGGAACGTGTGTATGAATCCACCAAATCGCTGTACCGCAACCAGATATTGAAGTCGGTTTCTGAGTTTGGGCTTAACAAATCAAAACTGCAGATATTAAAAGGCCTGATGATGCTGAGGCAAATTGCCAACCACCCGTTGCTGGTGCAGGAAGACTACCTGGGAACTTCAGGAAAGTTTGATGAGATTAACCGGAAACTTAGTATAGCCCTCGCCGAAGGACATAAGGTGCTGCTATTCTCACAGTTTGTAAAGCAGCTCTCCATTTTTGAGAAACATTTAACAGAAAGTGGAATTGATTACTGTTATATTGATGGATCGCTCAGCTCAAAGCAACGCCAGTACGAAGTGGAAAAATTTCAGCAGGAAAAGAAATCAGGCGTGTTTCTTATCTCGCTAAGAGCAGGAGGGATAGGGCTAAACCTTACAGAAGCTGACTATGTATTTATTGTTGACCCCTGGTGGAACCCGGCTGTGGAACGTCAGGCAACCGACCGCAGTTATCGTATAGGACAAACTAAAAATGTATTTAATTACAAATTTATTACCCGTAATACGGTGGAAGAGAAAATTTTAACACTTCAGAAGAAAAAGCTGGCACTTGCTGAAACCCTGATTACCAGCGACAATACATTCTTATCCACACTCAGTATGGATGAAATAGAGAATATTTTTGTGTAAGGACAACGTAAATTATCAATCAATAGTCTTTATTTGCAATTACAACCTAAACAATAAACAATAAAAAAAGAGTCATGAAAAAAATTTTACTTACGGTTGCGGCAGTAGCAGGAGCACTGTTTGTCAACGCACAAAGCATTCCTAATGCCAGTTTTGAGAATGTAACTGGTAATGATATTGATAATTGGACGTTAATTAGTGGCCAGGCCAGTGCACCTGCAAACTTTTCCATCAATACATCTCAGGGCACTTTTACTGCTAACCCTTCAAACGGTTCAAAACTTTTAGTTTTGGCTAATGATACCACAGGCGCTGCCCCCGGCAATGTATTTGTTGGACGCATGCAGTCTCGTTTTGCATATAACAAGATGCCAGCCAGGTTTTATGCCGATTTGTTGTACCTGACTACTATCAACACTGAAACTTTTGCTATTAGTGTAGTAATGTTCAGGGATAGCGCCGGTGTAAATGATACCGTGTTAAACCGCTACATTTTCCTGCAGACGCCAGGTGCCGTATTAGGCACTCCACAAGGTAGCAACCTGCCTTTGGTTACTCTAACCAGCCAGTTGCCTCCAACTGCTTATATGGGTACAGACAATCCTGATAGCTGCGTAATTACCTTAATTACCTCAGGTGCGTGGACACAAGGTAACACCGGTTCTACCACTATTAGCACCACCCTGTTGCTTGACAACCTGAGGTTTTCAACCGAGCTTACTTCTGTTGAAGGGCTAGTATTGTCAAACCACAAAGCGCTTAGCAATTACCCCAACCCCGCTTCATTATCAACCACCATTGAGTTTGATATGGCTGTGAACTCTGAAGTTGAATTAAGCATATTTGATTTAACCGGCCGCCAGGTGTATACTCAAAACCTGGGTCAGAAAGAAGCCGGTTTCCACAATGTACCTCTTAACACTTCTATGCTGAATGAAGGTATCTACATGTATACCATTAAAACCAACAGCAGCACTGAAACTTCAAGAATGGTTATTGTTAAATAATCATTTTAGTTATAACAATTTTTAAAAAAATCCCGGCCTGCAAGGCCGGGATTTTTTGTTTGTGCAGTGAGTTATATTAGGTATCTTTACTAAACAGCGATGAAACTAAAAATACTCTTGTTGTTAGTAATAGTAAGCGCTTGTACCGCAAAAGAGCATGAAGTTCCCAGGGGCTCATCCTGGGAAGACCTTATTGCAGGTGAGTGGATACGTACCGGGTATTTTTTTAATAAACAAAACCATGGGCCCGGCCGCGATTTGTATGCAGAGTGGGACTCGTGCGAACAGGATGACGAAATGCATTTCCACTCTAATAAAACCTATAGTTACCTGAGCGGCGTTACCCGCTGCCGCTTTACTGAGCCAGATACCTTTTGGACGGGAGGGTGGGGGCTAAAGGGCAATAAGCTAACATTATCGGCTGATTTACCGGGAAGCGAACCCTACGCAAAAACTATTTCAATATTAACACAGGATTCTTTGGTACTTACTTTTCTCACCCAGCCGCCGCCCGGCGACACCATTTACTGGTACTATGAGTCGTTCAGGCGTAAATAATCTGTTATCATAAATACAGTATTCCCTATTTTTGCCCGTCTTAACTTAAAAACCACTATGGCCGGGCACAGCCGATGGGCAAACATAAAACATAAGAAAGGAGCAGCCGATAAGCGACGCTCTACTCTGTTTACCAAGCTGGTGAAGGAAATTTACGTGGCTGCCAAAGTAGGCGGCCCCAACCCTGACTCTAACCCCCGTTTGCGGCTGGCTATGCAAAACGCCCGCGGCCAGAGCGTACCCAAAGACAATATTGATCGGGCCATTAACAAAGCATCAGGTGCAGGTGCCGAGAGCTTTACCGATGTAATGTACGAAGCCTACGGGCCGGGCAACGTAGGGCTTATTATTGAGTGCACCACCGATAACCTGAACCGTACCATTGCCAACCTGCGCACTTACCTTACCAAAACCGGCGGCAGCCTGGCCAACAATGGCTCGCTGAATTTTGTGTTTGAGCAGAAAGGGGTATTTGAGTTTACCAAACCCGAAGGAACGGACCTGGACGAGCTTACCCTGGAGGTGATAGACGGAGGCGCTGATGAAGTAGAAGAAGAGGATGGTTTTATATCCGCATCGTGCGCGCGCGAAGATTTTGGCAGCCTGAGCAAAAAGCTGGACGAGCTGGGCATTACTCCTGAAAAATCGGAATTGCAGTACGTACCTAAGATATTTAAGCAGGTAAGCAATGAAGATGCTGCTAAACTTGCCAAACTGCTGGATAACCTGCACAACGATGACGATGTGAAGGTATTTTACCATAATGTTGAATTTTCTGAAGAATTAGCCGAAATATTAAACTAGTTATAAACCTGGAATGGATAAACGCGAAAAACTGCTGAAACTGCGTGAGGAAGCCCAACTGGGCGGTGGCAAGGATAGAATTGCCGGTCAGCATAAAAAAGGAAAACTGACTGCCCGCGAACGTATACACCTGCTGTTGGACGAAGGCAGCTTTAATGAGATTGGCGCTTTTGTAATGCACCGCAGCAACGATTTTGGGATGGAAAAACAAAAGGTGCTGGGCGATGGTGTGGTAACCGGTTACGGTACCGTTAACGGCCGCCTGGTGTACGTTTTTTCGCAGGATTTTACCGTGTTTGGTGGCTCACTCTCTGAAACCTTTGCTGAGAAAATCTGCAAGGTGATGGACCTGGCCATGAAAAACGGCGCTCCGTTTATCGGCCTGAACGATTCAGGGGGTGCGCGCATACAGGAAGGCGTGGTTTCATTGGGTGGTTATGCCGATATATTTTACCGCAATACCTTATCATCGGGGGTAATTCCCCAAATATCCGCCATCATGGGGCCTTGCGCCGGTGGTGCGGTGTATTCGCCCGCCATTACTGATTTTATCTATATGGTGGAGAAAACCTCGTATATGTTTGTCACCGGCCCCAACGTGGTGAAAACCGTAACACACGAGGAGGTGAGCAGCGAAGATTTGGGGGGTGCATCGGTGCACTCGGCTAAATCAGGTGTGGCGCACTTCTCTAACGCTAATGAGGTAGAGTGTATTAACGGCATTAAAAAGCTGCTGAGCTACATACCCCAGAACTGCGAAGAAGATGCTCCCCGCTTGCCTTATACTGTTCACGGAGATGAGCTGCGCCCGCAGTTGAAAAACATTGTGCCCGATAACGCCAACCAGCCCTACGATATGCGTGAAGTGATTGAGGGCACTATGGACGAGGGCAGTTTTTACGAAGTACACAAAGATTTTGCAGAGAATATAGTGGTGGGCTTTGCCCGCCTGGCTGGCCGCAGCATAGGTATTGTGGCCAACCAGCCTGCTTTCCTTGCAGGCGTATTGGATATTAAATCATCGCAAAAAGCAGCCAGGTTTGTGCGCTTTTGCGATTGTTTTAACATTCCCCTGCTGGTGTTTGAAGATGTGCCCGGTTTCCTTCCCGGCACCGACCAGGAGTGGAACGCCATTATCACCAACGGCGCCAAGCTATTGTATGCTTTTAGCGAGGCTACTGTGCCACGGGTTACCGTTATTACCCGCAAGGCCTACGGCGGTGCTTACGATGTGATGAACAGCAAACACATTGGCTGCGATATGAATTTTGCATGGCCTACGGCTGAAATTGCCGTAATGGGCGCCAAAGGTGCTGCTGAAATTATTTTTAAAAAGGAAATTGCTGACGCTGAAGACCACGAGGCCCAGCTGAAGGCCAAAGAGCAGGAATATGCAGACCTGTTTGCCAACCCTTACCGGGCTGCAGAGCGTGGTTTTGTAGACGAAGTGATACTGCCCGAAGAAACCCGCATCAGGCTGATAAACGCTTTTAAAATGCTGGAAAACAAAGTAGCCAACCTGCCCCGCAAGAAACACGGGAATATTCCGTTATAATTATTAATTAATGAAAGAAACACCTTTTGTTTCCATTATAATTCCCTGTTATAACGAGCAGGAATCCGTGCATACGGCGTATGAGCGGATTACTGCTGCTTTGCAGGGCCAGTGGAACAAAGGGTACGAGCTGTTGTTCATCAACGATGGCAGCAAAGATGCCACGCTGGATATTTTGCGCCAGCTGGCAGCTACGGATAGTAAAGTTAAATTAATTTCCTTTTCCCGCAATTTTGGTCACCAGGCAGCAGTGGCGGCAGGTATTGCTCATTGCAAGGGCGATGTAGCCATTATTATTGATGCCGATTTACAAGACCCGCCCGAGTTGTTTGAAAAAATGGTTTCTATTTACCGGGAGCAGGATTGCAACGTGGTATATGGGGTACGGAAAGAACGGAAAGGGGAGACCTTTTTTAAAAAAATTACTGCTCGTTTATTTTACCGCCTGTTGAATTGGCTGGCGGGAATGGATTTAAATACCGATACCGGCGATTTCCGCTTGGTTGACCGCAAGGTGATTAATACGTTTAATAACTTTGGGGAAAAAAATAAATATATACGCGGCATTATCAGCTGGATGGGCTTTAAGCAAATTCCGCTGCAATATGACCGGGACGCCCGCCACCACGGTAAAACCAAGTATACCCTCAGCAAAATGTTTCATTTAGCGGGTATAGCCATGTTTTATTTCAGCAAAAAACCGCTGAAAGTATCGCTTACCCTCGGCTTTATCAGCATTCTAATTGGAATTATCCTTACTGTTTGGGTGCTGTATCAGCAATTCAGTGGCGCTTACACCGTTCCCGGCTGGGCCAGCACAATTATCACCATCATATTTTTTGGCGGCGTACAGCTCCTCACCGTAGGCGTTGTAGGCGAATACATCGGCAATATCCTCGACGAAGTTAAAAACCGCCCGGAGTATATTGTGGATGAGAAGGTAAATGTGGAGTGATTAAATTATCAATCTAATAAAAGCCCCACCAGGGCGCTTTTATTAGATTGATAACTTGTGCTTTTGCTTCTGCATTTCCGCTTAGTAGAAAACAGCGGAGATATTAAGCAGCTATTTAACTAAAGATTCCACTATAACTTTGCTCATAGGAATTGGATTCCCACCCATAGGCCTACGAAGTATTTGTTTTTGAAGGCTTATTAAGTTAATTAGCTTCGGGGAAACATCATCACTTTTTCCCAGTTTAACATCTTTTAAGAAAGCATTAGAATCCCCTGTATATTTAGGTTCTGAGTATATACAATTGTCCATATCTTTTGTCATATATTCATCAATTACTTGTAATGCAGAATTATATATATTTCTCGCTGCTTCTGTCTCGGGATTTTCGAGTATTTTAATCAACGCTATTGACAAATCATGTGGCTCTGTTGGTAAATTGGCGTAAATCATGACGTCTTTTAACAGCTGCATAAACACAAAGCAAAATAGATAACGTGTTTGTCCCCGAGTGGGAAAACTAGCCCCGCGACCAAAATTTAGTTCTTTGGTTAATTTAAGTAACAAATAAGCGCCATACAGCTCGTCAACTCCAAAATTTCCTGTTTCGGTTATTTTCTTAAAAATACTACCTCCGGGTGCAAACGGTGGGTTTTTACCAAATGCTAGTCCTGGTTCGTAAAGCCATGCTGCCCCATAGATTTTGAGCAAATCGAAGGCATTCGCCCAACCAGCATATTCTTTGCCGTTCATTCGGGTTCTATTCTTAGATTTTTCTCCTTCCCAGCCGCCCCTTTGTATCTCCAAGTAGACATTATATTTACTTGCCATTACTCCAGACCAATTTCTAAAGTCCTTTTCTAATGCTAAAAAGTCTTTTTGTCCAACCGAGTTTTGACTATTTGTAAATTTTGTAGTATTAATTAAAAGTTCTTCACCGTCGCTGCCAACTTTTACAATTTTAACGACTAATATACCCTTATTTAAACGTTCCTTGTACTCGTCTAATTCTTTATTAATACCAGTTCCACCACTGTCGATTTTTTTCTTTAATTCATTCCAAATTGTTTTTGTTGTTTGGCACCCATTTACAATATATGGTTCGGTCAATTCATATTTGTCAGACTCAATAATTTTAAAATCTTCTACGACTATTGTTATTCCATTATTGTATAGTCCGAATCGTTCAGGTTGTTCATCAATTGTCTTCGCAATACCTTTATTTACTTGCCTGCCTCCGCCTAGAAATTGTCTAACATTCTTTACATATATCAAGTCTAAATCATTTGTGTTAGTCAAATAATCTTTTAAAAAATTATATAAATTGATAAGCTTTACAGAGCCTACAAGTAATTCTGAACCGGACTGAACTAAATTAGCATTAATTGGAACTTTTATCGATGTACTTTTTGTCTCCTGCTCCTCAAGTCGGTTAAAAATTGTATGTAAATTAATACAATCTACATTGAATAATGCCCCTAGCCTTTGCACCCCCATTGATTTAATATCTTGTAGGGCACGGAGTTCTGAATCTGTTAACGGTTCTATTGTGGCAAAAACAAGTATTAATTTGTCTTTTTCAGATGCTGAACGCCTAAATTGATGTACCCTTTTTACAATTTCCGAAGATAAAGAAGATAAATTTGATCTTTTACCATCAACAGTATCAATAACCTTTTGACTCTCTATTAATAATGTATCGTTACCTGTAAATGCTTTACCGTATTTACTTTGAATCAGATACCAAGTGTCGCCGTCAGGACCGTTATCTTCTTCGCTATCACTTCTTTGGAAATAAACAGCGTCAATTCCACCATCTCCAGCTCCATCACAGAAAATCACTTCATCATTATCTTGATCAAAATCAAGCCATTGAGAAAGAATTTTGCGTGCAAAGCTTCTACCTTTTTGAACAGAGCTAGGGTTACCAGCAGTAATTTCATCTAGCCAATCTTGTTTAAAACTATTGTAAACTGTGTCTTTTTCTACTTGTGCTGCCATAAAATATGTAAAATAAAAAGATAAATATTAATAAAAAATACTCTCACATCGTCGCCAGCCTCCTAATCTGGGGTGGCAAATCTTTTGAGGGGATGTCTATTTGGATTACCGATAGGGTTTTGGTGTTCTTTTTCACTTCGGCAAGCACCGTGTCCAGCTGTTTGTAGGTAGTGGCGCGGTAGCCCTTGCCGCCCATTACTTCGGTTAGTTTATAGTACTGCCATTGGGGCACAATGTTGTAGGGGCGGAACTCTCCCTTACCGTCAAACGGGTTAATATCTACCAGCGCCTGCTCAATGCCGTACAGGTTATTGTTCATCACAAATATGATAGTACCGGGGCAGTGCATATTCAGCATAGAAAGGCATTGATCTACCATCTGGAAGCCCCCATCGCCGCAAAAAGCCACTGCCCGCTTGCCCGATGCCAGGTTGATACCCGCCGCCATGGGCGCAGCCGCGCCAATGGAGCCCCAGGCCGCCTCGGATGCAAAACCGTTTTGCTGCTTAATAAGCATTTCGCTTACCACATACATGGAATCACTTTCGTCCACCAGCAGCATCATTTCAGGAGTCAGGTAATCCTGCATTTTGCTGAAAAACCCGTTAAAGGTTATTTGCTCACCCTTATCGGTAAATGCAGGCAAACCTTTGGCTTTCTCCACCTTACCCGGGGTTTTATACTTCATGCCTTTCAGCTTTTTAATCAGCGCAGGCAATAAGTCATAGGTATATACACCCGGGAACTTTTGGTAGCCCACCCGAACGCCGCCATCATAGGCTACCGCCATTTTTTTAAAGCTGGTATTTATAATATCCAGGTAATCATCCGTTATAATGGTGCCCAGGCACAGCAAAAAATCGCTGCCGCTAACCTTTGCGCGCAGCTCATCATTGCTGGCCGAGCCGGTGTAGGTACCCATAAAATATTTATTGGTTTCGGGCAGCAGGCTTTTGGCCAGCAGGGTGGTTATATACCCCAGCCCGGTAGAATCCAGCAAGGTTTCCAACTCCTTTTGCAGGCCGTAGCGTTGCAGTTCTATACCGCCCCACACAATGGGGTTTTTAGCATTTTTTAGCTGTGCTGCAATTACCTCAACAGCGGCTTCCAGTTGTGCAGCATCACTTTGCGGCAGGGTCAGGTCCAGCTTGCCATTGGGTCGTGCACAGGGCATTTGCCACATATCTTTATAACATTCTATATATACCGGCCTTTTTGCGGTAAGACATTTTATAAGCGCCTCGTCAATCAGCGCAGGCGCGGTGGCTACATCGCTTATGGTAACGGCAGCGGCGGTAATATCCTTATAGGCATTTATATTAGACGCGAAATTGCCGGTGGAGTGATGTATCAGCACGCCCAGCTCGTCTTCATAAAATACATCGGCATGGGAGGGGTGGCCGTTGAGCACTACCACGGGATTACGCTCCACCCACGATGCAGCAACAGTATTAATCAGGCTGAAAGCGCCTACGCCATACGTAATGCTCACTGCACCAAAGCCGTTAATCCGTGCGTACGCATCGGCGGCATAACCGGCGCAAAGCTCG
>DASPJH010000400.1:0-5149 GCA_035628715.1 Bacteroidia bacterium | reverse complement strand
ATACACTGTGGGAGCAGACAAGTTGCCTGAATATTTAAGAATGGTAAAATCTTTCCCGTTAGCTGATGAATTGTAAGATGTAGCTCCTACAAAAACATCATTATCACTATTGATTATTATTTTCCTGCCTGAATGTGATCCTGTAGATGAATTATGTATATTACTTGTAACACTACCATTTGAGGCAGCTACCCTAACAGTTACTGTATTATAGTTCCCTCCTGACATTTTTGTTGATCCTGTAGCAAATACATTTCTATCTTCATCAACCGCAATATCAAATCCCTGTTCATCACCGTCATTAAGGCCGTTATAAAATTTAACCCACTCTTGAGTTCCGTCCTTATCATATTTTAATAACAGCATACCAAACTCCATAGGGCCACCGGTAGTAAAATTTCCGGTATAACTTATTCCTGTAACATAAACCTTACCGTCATTGTCAACACATAAAGCATTACCTCCGTCATAAGCATTGTTTGAATTACTCGCCGATCCGTGAAAATTGTAATCCTTACGCCATACCAGCGCACCATTATTATGCAACTTTAAAGTAATACAATTACTTGAACCGTTACTACCTGCAGGTATAGTACCAGTTACATATATATTGCCTTCGGCATCCAACTCAATATCTTTCCCTTCGCCACGGTTGGCTCCAGAAGGTGTTGTTCCGACAAACTTTTTCTCCCAGACAAGAATCCCATTGGGGTCGTATTTATAAATAACCAATGCATTATCAGTTGCTGCCGTGCCAGTGACATATGAGAATCCAAGATTGTCAATTTCAACATCGTTTCCACGCGCCCAGGAACTTCCATCTTTCGTATCCAGCCAGTCATCACTGGCCTGCGAAAATGCATGTGTACTGATAAATAATGAACTAATAAGGACCATTTTCTTTAATTTAGATGTCATAAAATAACACATAGTAAATAAATTGTTTATTTAACGCCTACTCTGTTAAAGGCTTTTCAGCATCCGCCTTTTCGCTAAATTACCTGGCCTGCCTTCCCGTTCCGGAGATAATTGATAAACGCCTGCATTAAATGTGTATCTGTATGTATATATTGATTATACGTTATCCGGATTACAAAACAGTAGTATTTTCAGCCCCGGGGCGAGGTTTTCTGCAAAAAATTTCGTTAATTTTGTTATAATGATTTTGCCGGGTATTACTGAAGATGAAGAGCTGAGGCTGGAGGCGTTGCATACGCTGGGAATTCTTGATACCCAGCAGGAAGATGACTACGAGGATATTGTAAAACTGGCATCGGCTATTTGCCAAACACCTATTTCACTGGTTTCATTGATAGACAGCCAGCGCCAATGGTTTAAGGCCAGGATTGGCCTGGATTTGAACGAAACCGTACGCGACATTTCTTTCTGCGCTCATGCCATCCAGGATGATGATATTATGGTGGTGCCCAACGTTTTGGAAGATGAGCGCTTTTATGATAACCCACTGGTTGTAAACGACCCAAACATCCGTTTTTATGCAGGTATGCCACTAAAAACCCGTGCCGGTTTTAAAGTGGGCACACTATGCGTGATAGACCGTACACCCCGCAACCTGACACATGACCAGGTTTTTGCCCTGCAAACCCTTGGAAAGCAGGTAATGAACCTGCTGGAACTGCGGATAAATAATGCCCGGCTGCAAAAATTAAACAGCCTGCAGAACAAGATGCTGGCCATTGTGAGCCATGATGTGCGTAACCCGCTGATAACCGTACAGTCGCTGATAAGGATGGTAGAAGACGGACAGCTATCAAGAAACGAGTTTAATACAGTTACTGAACAACTGCAGAACCAGGTAGGCCTGACGCTGGATTTACTGAACAACCTGATTGAATGGGGGGTATCGCAGATGCGGGGCGAGAACTTTACCGTACAGGGGTTTGGCCTGCACATGCTGGTGGAAGAAGAGTTTGTAAAAACCCGTAATATGGCACATGCCAAAGGGCTATGGCTGAAAAATAACGTGCACCAGTCTATGGTAATAAAGGCAGATATTAATATGCTGCGTTTTATGCTGCGCAATATGATTACCAACGCTATCAAATTTACCGATAAAGGCGGGATTTCAGTTAGCTGTAACGAAACCGAATGCGGCTGGAACGTGAACATTACAGATACCGGTGTAGGCATACCTCCCGAACGGCAAGTAAAATTGCTGAACCGCCAGGACCGCTATACTACCGCGGGTACCCGCAACGAAGCCGGCTCAGGAATGGGGCTGGTAATGTGCTTTGAATTTGCAGAGAAGCATAACGGTGAAATTACTATAAACAGCGAGCCGGGAAAAGGAAGCACGTTTACCATATCTTTAAATACCAGGTAAACCCTTTTTTAACAGGATATAAAACTTCTGCGGCGGCAATGCAGCTAAGGAATCATGTTACTATCACCGGGCGTTAAAGGCTGCCCCGGGCTGAAGCCGCAGGGTTACTGAATGAACGGGGTTAATTATAGCAATTTTGCATTCCACAAATGAAAGGTCAGCAACAACAACATTTTAAAATTTCAGCAAAAAATTTTAAGCAGAAATTATTTTTCTTTTTCTATCTTGCTGTTAAACCTTTTGAAAACCAAGTAATCAAACTTCAATAACCAGGTACAGACAAGGGCCATCAAACCTAACGCGTATGAACAGAAGAGAATTTTTCAGGTCGCGGATAGCGGCTGCAGTAGCCACCCAAACAGAAGGCAACGACCCTGCTCTCAAACCCGAAAAACTGTATGAAAACAAATCGCTGCCAACGGACCTGGAAATAGCCGCCAGCGGACTTACACAATTCAGCGGCACATGGACCCGGCAATTGTCTTCCCACCTCCTGCGCAGGCTCACCTTTGGTTTTAATAAACAACAACTGGATGCGGTAGCAGGAATGAGCATGGATGCGGCAGTAGATATGCTGCTGAATATTGATACCACGCCTCCTGCACCCCCTGTAAACAATTACGGCACGGCACAAAATCCCGACCCGGACGTACCTTTTGGGCAAACCTGGGCGACAGCATCTTACAGCACCTTTGACCCGCAACGTATGCAATCGCTGCGCTCGTGGTGGGCAGGGCTAACGCTTACCGACAATACTATACGCGAAAAAATGGTGGTGTTCTGGCACAATCATTTTGCCACCGAATCCAATATTTATAACGATTCGCGGTACGGTTACAAGCACCTGGCTTTACTGCGCCAGCACTGCCTGGGCAATTTTAAAACCCTGGTGAAAGAAGTAACCATTGACCCGGCCATGCTGCGCTACCTGAACGGGTATGCCAACACCAAAACAGCCCCCGATGAAAACTATGCCCGCGAGCTGCAGGAGCTGTTTACACTGGGCAAAGGCCCCGGCTCACAATACACTGAGGACGACGTGAAAGCTGCCGCCCGTGTGCTTACCGGCTGGCGCGATAACCGCACGGCTATTGCCTCGTACTTTGATCCCACAAGGCACGATACGGGCAACAAGCAGTTTTCATCCTTCTTTAATAACAAAGTAATTACCGGTAAAACCGGCCCATCAGGCGCCCAGGAAACCGACGAGTTGCTGGATATGATTTTTGACCAGGCGGAAGTGGCCCGCCATATCTGCCGTAAGCTTTACCGCTACTTTATTTATTATGTAATTGATGCGGATGTTGAAAATAATGTAATTGTCCCCCTTGCTGATACCCTTATTTCCAGCAACTGGGAAATAAAACCCGTGCTGGAAAAGCTGTTTAAAAGCGAGCACTTTTACGACCCGAATAACATCGGCTGCTACATTAAAACGCCCATGGATTACTCAGCCGGGATGTTGCGCCAGTACAACATCAGCATACCCGCTCCGGATATTGCCACGCAGTACCAGTTTTGGACCTATGTTTGGGCGGTAGGAGCCATACAGCAGCAATCGTTGCTTGACCCTCCCAGTGTTGCCGGATGGCCGGCATATTACCAGGAACCACAGTATTCCGAATTGTGGATTAACAGTGACACACTTCCCAAACGTAACCAACTGAGCGACCTGCTGGTACTGGCAGGCTACCAGCGCAATACCCATAAAATTATGATTGATTCTGTGGCGTTTGCCGACCAGTTTGCCGATGCCGCCGATCCCAACGCACTAATTGATAATGCTGTTGAAATATTATACGCCATCGATATATCGGCAAACCAAAAGGCTTTCCTGAAATCAATATTACTTCCCGGTCAGTTGTCAGATCACTACTGGAGTGACGTATGGAACCTGTACAAAACCAACCCGGCTGACGCCAACAACCTGAATATGGTGAAGACCCGCCTGCAGATTATGCTTAAGTACCTGATGAACCTGGCAGAATACCAGCTTGCTTAATTTTTTATTAACCTGACCTAATTAAAAAAACCCATGAAAAGAAGGGATTTTATAAAGACAGCTGCACCCGTATCGTTGCTGCCCATTGCGCTGAACGGTTTCCCGGTAAAAGCATTCGGGGCCTCTCCCCTGCTGAGCCTGCTGGCACAACGGAGTGTTACCAATGGCCGGGTGCTGGTGCTGATACAACTGAACGGCGGTAACGACGGACTGAACACCATTATACCACTTGACCAATACAGCAACCTGGCCAATGCCCGCCAGAACGTGCTGATACCCGACATGAAGGTGCTGAAACTGCAGGGACACGCCCAAACCGGTTTTCACCCGGCTATGACCGGCCTGAGAACCATGTTTGATAACGGACTGGTAAACGTAGTGCACGATGTGGGTTATCCCAATCCCAACTTTTCACACTTCAGGGCTACGGATATATGGCTGACAGGCTCTGACAGCAACCAGTACCTGGACAGCGGGTGGCTGGGCCGTTTCCTTGACGGGCAATACCCCAACTATCCCGACGGATACCCTAATACCGATATGCCCGACCCCCTGGCCATACAGATTGGCTCGGTAGTTTCTCCCGGCCTGCAGGGAGAGCATGCCAGCACCGGCATGGCTATCTCCAACCCGGACAGCTTTTACCAGTTGATAACGGGCACTACTGACCCCGCACCCAATACGCCTGCCGGGCATGAGCTTACTTACATACGCCTGGTAGCCCAGCAAACCCAGCTATACAGCGCCGTAATTAAGGATGCGGCTGGAAAGGCGGCCACCAAATCAACCCTTTACCCTAACAA
>DASPJH010000399.1:0-2845 GCA_035628715.1 Bacteroidia bacterium | reverse complement strand
GCGGTGCATTGGTAAAAGACATTCCCGAGCTTTTTGGCGAGATATATTCAATGAACATAACCAACGACCCCGAGGTGGGAATTGGTAAATGGACCGATGGCGAAATAGCTTACTTTCTGCGTACTGGTTTGCGTAAAGACGGTAGCTACGCGCCTACTTATATGCCTAAATTTCCCCTGGTAAGCGATGAAGACCTTAAGAGTATTATTGCCTGGCTGCGCAGCGGTGAGCCCGCCGTACAGGCCAGTAAAGAAGAGCCTCAAAAGTCGAAACCATCACTGTTTACTAAGTTTTTATGCAATGTGCTGCCTGCCGGTAAACCTTTCCCATATCCAAAAGAACCTATTGCCATCCCTGACAGCAACAACGCCGTAGCATACGGAAAATACCTTGCCACTAACCTGTATGCCTGCTTTGCCTGCCATAGTAAATCGTTCCCTACCAACAATGAACTGGAGCCTGAAAAATCTGAAGGTTTCTTTGGCGGTGGTAACGTTATGAAGGACCTGAATGGCAACGAGGTTAAAACCAGGAATATCACTCCTGATGCAGCTACCGGCATAGGCTCATGGACTGAAGAGCAGTTTGTAACTGCCCTGCGCACCGGTAAAACTCCTAACGGGCAGGTGAAGTATCCCATGATGCCTTATACCCTGCTTACCGACCTGGAGGCCAAAGCCATATACGCTTACCTCAAAACCGTTCCGGCAATTAATAACAAGGTGCAGTAACCATTTCTGGCCTATATGTAAATGCCAATCCTGTACCAGGATTGGCATTTTTTGTATGCAGCGTTTTATTATGGGAGGAAGTCTTATATTTATATTCGTAATGAAATTACTGGTAATCATAGCTATTGGCTTTTTCCTGTTGTTGGGCTCAGCGAGCTGTAAGCTGGATATTGAAGAATTGCTGGATAGTGATGAATTTTTTACAATTAAAGGCAGGTTATTAAAAAGCTGCGATGACCGTACACCTTTGGCTCATAAGAATATGCGTATTGACGCCGTCAGGGACATTTTGTTTAAAGATGTAATAGTTCCCGAAACACATACCGATGCTGATGGATTTTTTACTTTCAGGTATGAAAATGAAGGACATACACCTTTTTTGACTTTGAGTATAAGAGAAAAAGCAACTAATGGAATTGTTACAAATAAGGACCTTATTACTCAAATCCCTGTGTTCCAAAACATCGAGTTAGGGGATATATTTTTTAATCCTGAAAAGCCATTTGTCTTTGAATTAAAAACCGGTGCTGCCTTTTCTTCAAATGATACTTTATTTTACCATAGGCCTCTGGATAAGTATTTTAGACGAGTGACAAAATTTATAACCGGTCCGTTTACTAACGGACATGTATTTGGAAGGGATACTACGGAAAGTGCAATCATATTTTCTGACATTATAAGGGCTGATTTAGACTTAAATGAAGAATGGATATTAAAATCAGGAAAAACAATTCATAAACAAGGAGAACATTCGGAGATATTTACTCCCTGCATAGAAAACAAAGTAATCATTGATTTAACCCAATAATCCGTATAGTAATTGGGAAAAGTGTTTTTTGTTACCTTTTTTAGCGAAAAATATTTTAACCTTTTTTTACCGCCAGGTATTTGTACTTCGCCAATCCCATTTTCTGGAAACGGTATTGAAGGCTGGTAAGCAACACGCCCAAACCGTAAATAGAGCTGCGCTTAAAGTTGATAGACGACGCTTCCTCAAAGTATTTGGTAGGGCAGGTAATCTCAGCAATTTCAAAACCCGCCATAAAAATCTGGGCCGTCATCTGGTTATCGAATACGAAATCATCACTGTTGGCATCAATATCAATCTTCTTAAATATCTCAGCGCTGAAGGCCCTGTAGCCCGTATGATATTCTGATAACTTCTGGTTAATAAGGATATTCTGGAACAGCGTTAAACAACGGTTAAATACATACTTGTAATACGGCATTCCGCCTTTCAGCGCACCCTTGCCCAAAATACGCGAGCCGTATACCACCGGGTATACCTCGTTGGCAATAATGCTGGCCATGGCAGTAATCAGCTTGGGAGTATACTGGTAATCGGGGTGCAGCATTATAATAATGTCGGCTCCCAAATCCAGCGCTGTAGTGTAGCAGGTTTTCTGGTTGCCGCCATACCCCCGGTTTTTAGGGTGGCTTATAATGTGCTTAATGCCCAGCTCGCGGCCTTTAGCCACGGTAGCATCCTTACTGGCATCATCCACCAGCACCACCTCGTCCACAATATCAAAAGGTATCTCGTTATACGTACGCTCCAGCGTGAGGGCTGCATTGTAGGCAGGCAGCACAATTACCAGTTTTTTCCCGTTTATCATCCGTTTATAAGCCCGCAAAAATAAAAAACCCCGGCCAAATAGCCGGGGGTTTTTATTAAAGTTCCTTATCTGTTAATATACCGCAAAAATGGGGTGAATGGCGATGTAGCATAATATACCTGCAAAATAGCCGATTAGAGCAAGCAGGGTAATGCGTTTCATATACCAGATAAAGTCAATTTTTTCCATGCCCATAACTGCCACACCAGCGGCCGATCCTATAATAAGACAGCTACCACCTGTGCCCGCGCAGTAAGCCACAAATTCCCACAGCTTGGCATCTCTTAAAAAGTACTCCGTACCGTTAAACATAATAATACCATCGTGTATCAGCTGAGGGTTGGCCATAGCGTACTGGAAAGCTTCGGCGTTCACTGCTTCTGAAGCAAGCGGGTACATACCCTGTGCGGCAGCTACCAGCGGAACGTTATCTACCACTGCTGATAACAGCCCGATGGCAACTACTATAACATCTTTATTGCCAATGGTATCGTTCAT
>DASPJH010000398.1:0-8057 GCA_035628715.1 Bacteroidia bacterium | reverse complement strand
GGCTTTTGTTTTTGTTACGGCCGCCGCCGAAAAGAGCCTGGTATGCGTATACAGCATTTAGCGAGGTGGTGGTAAGCAGCCCGTCGCCGGCTATATCCCGCATGGCCATTAAACCAATACCGCCGTTTATACCGTCCACGTGCTGGTCAAACGATGCTGCAAAGGTTCTGAAGGTACCAGGCAAACTTGGCCATTGGTTACGGTAGTTAAGGACCATACGTCCACCCGCCTGTCTTTCCTGGCACACAGCAGTACCAGCCATGGCAGGGTTTGTGTATATAGGTGCGGCATAAAACTGTGTAAACTCAGGGTCCTGCGCCTGGGTTGCTGTAAAAGCAAGCATTAGTATTGCTGCTCCAACATATTTTTTAATGCTTTTCAACATTTTGGGTAAATATAATGTCATATAAAATACAGTCAAGCTCTAAACGTGTACACCAAATATACTATAACTTTGCAAGTATACGTTATTGCTTCGTTACAATAAACGCAAATTACTTAAAAATATTGCTCAATTTGCAATGAATATTATGAAGAGTTTCAAATCAACACTATTAACAACAGGCTTTCTGCTTATTTTCTGCGCAGCAGGGGCCCAGGATACTGTTACGGTGAGCCAAACCCTCCATTGGAAAATGTTTACCGTACCTGAAGAGCAGGGTGGCAAAACCTTCCTTACTTTTGATAATGCAACTCCGCAAAACGTTGCCCCGTATATCCCGGGATTTTCATATAGTATTGCACCCGGCTATCCGGCAGAAGTAAGTGCCGAAGTAATACCGGTGGCAACTGAAGATATATTGCCGCATGAATGGGCAGGCCTGGCCACTAATGACTTTGATTACACTGTAACCCCTAAAATTATTTATTACACCCAAAACCGCCAGCCAGCAGCCAAAGTGGTGTTTGTGCCTTTGGTTCGCGAAGCGGTGGGTGGAAAAGTTAAAAAAATAGTTTCTTTTACCCTCAAGGTTATCATAAAGCCCGCCGTGGTTCTGGCAAAAGGGTCTTATTCATGGCAGCAGAACTCTGTGCTGGCAGCCGGCGACTGGATTAAAATCCCCATCAGCAAAACCGGTATGTATAAAATGGATATTAAGTACCTTAACAAAGCCGGACTGAATGCAGAAGGAAAAGATATATCATCCCTGCGCCTGTACGGATTGGGTGGCGCTATGCTGCCACAGGCAAGTGATGCGCCCAAAACAGACGACCTTATTGAAAACGCCATTGATATAAGGGATGTGAACCTGAACGGCTTGTTTGATGGCAATGATTTTATACTGTTTTATGGCGAAGCAGCCGGGGCATGGGAGTTTAACTATACCACCCTTAAATACAGCTACGGCGCACATAAATACTCAGATGAAAATTATTATTACCTGGCAGTTGGGGCGAATGGCGGGGTGAGGGTAGCCGATCAGGCATCTGAAACAGCTACGCATACTTACACAACTTCAGTTTTTGACCATTTATACTATTACGAAAAGGATAACACTAACCTGCTTAAATCAGGCCGTGAATGGTATGGCGAGGAGTTTGACCGCGTTACCAGCTATGATTTTACTGTAGATATTCCCGATTTGGAAACCGCTCAGTCCATCCGTATTCGCTCGGAGGCTATTGCCCGCTCGCAGTCTCCCAGCAGGTTTACCACCATTGTTAACGGCCAAACCGTATTAACACAGGATATTAAGGGAATTCCGCTTACTTACGAAGGCGACTATATTGATACTCCTTATCCCGCTGAAGATAGCTTTACTTCTACCTCCGGCACCTTAAATATAAAATATACATACAATAAGCCACCGGGTGCGAAAGGCTGGCTGAACTATTTTGAAATATGGGCCCGCCGGAAAATGCGTTTTACCGGTGGACAGGTTATATTTTCTGACAGTAAAAACTTAGGAATCAACAATGTTACCGAGTTCTTATTTGACCCTAACGGTCAGAATGTTACTATCTGGGAAGTAACCAACCCACTGAAGCCATACAGGCAGGCTACCACGCAATCGGGTTCGCAGCTCAGGTTTGTTTTAAGCACGCCTACCTTAAGGCGTTTTGTTGCTTTTAACGATAACCAGCTGATGGTTCCTTCACCAGCTGAAAAAATTACAAACCAAAACCTGCATGCACTTCAGGGTATTGAAATGGTAATTGTTACCCATCCGGATTTTAAGGGCGAAGCTGACAGGCTGGCCAAACACCACGAGGATAACGACAATCTTATTGTGGCCGTGGTTACGCCAAAAGAAATTTATAACGAGTTTTCATCGGGCAAGCAGGATGTATCGGCTATCAGGAATTTCCTGAAAATGCTGTATGACCGTGGCGCAGTTGGCGGAGACTCACTAAGGTACCTGCTGATGTTTGGCGATGCATCTTACGATTATAAAGACCGCCTTAAAAACAACACTAATTTTGTGCCTACCTATCAGAGCAGAAATACCTATAACCCGGTATTCTCTTATTGCTCAGACGATTTTTTTACACACCTGGATGACAATGAAGGGGAATGGATAGAGGATTATAATGACCATGAAACTATTGATATTGGAATTGGCCGTTTTCCGGTGCAAACCGCAGACCAGGCAAAACAAATGGTTGATAAGGTAATAGGTTACAGTAAACAGGAAACCTATAATGACTGGCGTAACAGTGTAACATTTATTGCCGATGATGAAGACAGCGACCAGCATTTCAGGGATGCGCAATCATTTGCCGGGGTTATTGAATCTCAAAACCCTGAGTTTACAGTTGACAAGGTGTATATGGATGCCTTTAAGCAGGTGTCTCTGGGTAGCGGCACCCGCTATCCTGAAGTAGTGGATATATTTAACCGTAAGGTTACCCGCGGGGCACTGGTAATTAACTATAACGGCCATGGTGGCGAACAGGGATTGGCCCACGAGCAGGTGCTGGATGTGCCCATGATCAATAACTGGAGCAATACCAACCTTCCCATGTTTGTTACAGCTACCTGCGAATTCAGCCGCTTTGATGATCCGGGCCGTACTTCGGCAGGTGAGCTCGTATTACTCAATCCCAACGGGGGAGGAATCGGGCTGCTTACTACCGTACGTATGGTGTATGCATGGCCTAACTCAATACTTAACAAGGCCATATATTCCAATAACATGTTTGCCCGCGTAAACGGCGAATGGCCACGCCTGGGAGATATTTTCAGGAAAGCCAAAAATGCTGCCATTGACCTAAATAACCGGAATTTTACCCTGCTGGGCGACCCGGCAGTGATGCTCAATTATCCTGAAGAAGAAGTAATAACTACTGAAATAAACGGAGTGCCTGCTGGTAGCTCAGATACTGTGGGTGCATTGTCAAAAGTTACCATTAAGGGGGAAGTGCGCGACAGGTTAGGCAACAAGCTGACCAACTTTAACGGCCTGGTGTACCCTACTGTTTTTGATAAACAAAGTAAATTAACCACACTTGGCAACGACCCCGGCAGTACCCGCCAGGCTTTTTACCAGTATAAAAACATAATTTATAAAGGCAAAGCCAGTGTGAAAGACGGCGAGTTTGAGTTTAGCTTTATAGTTCCCCAGGACATCTCCTATATAAAAGGGCATGCAAGAATCAGCTATTATGCCACTGATTATAAAACCGATGCTAACGGTATTTACGACAGCCTGATGGTTACGGGTACGGATGTAAGCGCTCCTGCCGACCAAACCGGGCCAACCATAAAGCTGTACATGAATGATACTACTTTTAAGTTTGGCGGAGTGACGAACCAAAACCCAACTTTGCTAGCACTGGTAACTGATTTGCATGGAATAAATACCACCGGCAACGGTGTGGGCAGGGATATTACAGCCATACTGGACAACGATCGCAGTAACATGCTGATACTGAATGATTATTACCAGTCAGGACTGAACAGCTACCAATCGGGTGAAATACGCTTCCCGCTTCACGATCTTTCCAACGGCAGGCACAGCATAAAAGTAAAAGTATGGGATGTTTACAACAATTCGGCTGAGGGATATACCGAGTTTGTAGTGGCATCATCAGATAAGCTGGCAGTGAAGCACCTGATTAACTATCCTAACCCGGTGAGCGGAAAAACAACCTTCTATTTTGAGCACAATAAACAGGGCCAGGAGATGTTTGTGGACGTGGATATTATGACTATGAACGGACAGTTAATTAAAACCCTGACAGCCCATGTGCCGGAAGCAGCTGCTAACTTTGACGGACTGGAATGGGATATTACCGGCGAACCTGAAGAAAATATCAAACAAGGGATATACTTATTCAGGGTAAAAGTTCGTTGTGGTAACGACACCGAAATCCTTACGGAGAAAATGGTGGTAATTAAATAGGCTGTTTTTTAGGCTAAATAATATATTTGCCAATCTTAAAATTTCTGTGATGATAAAAAAACTAATCGCCGGGGGATTATTGGTGCTGCTTGCTGCCCCGGTATTTGCGCAGGGACAGTTTACCAACCGGACCGTTATAACTACTACAGTTCCATTTTTGCTTATCAGTACTGATGCCCGTTCAGGGGCTATGGGAGATGCCGGTGTTGCTTTAACACCGGATGCCAATGCCACTCACTGGAACCCCTCGAAATTTGCTTTTGTAAAAGACAGGGGAGGCGTTTCTACCAGTATTACTCCCTGGCTGCGCCAGTTAGTAAACGACGTGAACTTTGCCTACCTTTCAGGATATGGCCGCATCAATAAGCGGAGCACCTTTGCTGCCTCACTGCGTTATTTTTCTTTAGGTCAGATAAATTTTACAGATATACAGGGTAACTCGCTCGGAACGTTTAACCCTAATGAATTTGCGGTGGATGGCTCTTATGCTACCCAGTTGTCAAGGTATTTCTCTATCGGTGTAAGCCTCAGGTTTATATACTCTAACCTTACCGGCGGCCTGCAGGGAAGCGGGGCTACGGCCAATGCCGGTACAGCCGGTGCAGGCGATATATCAGCCTATTATACCCGCAGCACTAAGGTAGAAGGCAAAAAGCTCGACTATGCTTTTGGGGCCAATATTTCAAACATTGGTAACAAAATAACTTATACCACTACCGCGCACCGCCAGTTTATCCCCACTAACCTCAAAATAGGCGGGTATGCCAACTATTATGCGGATGAGCATAACGAAATAGGTTTCCTGCTGGACTTTAATAAACTGCTGATACCCAGCAACCCTGAGTATCAGCGTGACTCAACCGGCAGGGCTGTTTTAGGAGCTAATGGCCAACCGGTAATTTTAAAGGGGAGAGACCCTAACGTTCCTGTAATTCAAGGCATTATGCAGTCGTTTTACGATGCTCCCAACGGTTTTAGGGAAGAATTGCAGGAAATAAATATTTCAGCGGGTTTTGAATACTGGTACGATAAAACCTTTGCTGCCCGCGCAGGCTTTTTTTATGAGCATCCCGATAAAGGAGACCGCAAGTACCTAACCTTTGGCTTGGGTATCCGCTATAAGCTGTTTGGTGTTGATGCCGCTTACCTGGCGCCTATCCAGCGCAGGCATCCCTTGCAAAACACGTTGCGCTTCACGCTGCATTTCAACCTCGACGCCTTTAAATCGTCGGAGAATCAGCAGTAATAAGGGCCGCTGGCGCGAGCGTCTGCTCGTGCCAGGTATTACAGAGCATCCGCTCTGAATATTTCCTGAATGAATTTTGCTTATCGAAGCTGACGCTTCAGAATTTTGGGCACGAGCAGACGCTCGCGCCAACGGTGCCAGTAACTACGCTCTCACAAACGGGCTAAACCGCATTTCTTCATCTACTGTTGTAGGTTCGCCATGACCTGAATACAGCCTGGTTTCACCGGGAAGCGTATATATTTTGGTGCGGATGGATGTTTCCAGTTGCTGATAATCGCCGCCGGGCAAATCAGACCGGCCGATGCTGCGATAGAAAATTACATCTCCAACAATGGCTGTTCTGCCCTTCTCATTATAAAAAACGATGCTGCCGGGTGAGTGGCCAGGGGCCAATAAAACCTTCAATGCAGTATTGCCAAAAGTAACCGTATCTCCCTCATTTAAAAATCCAGCCGGCTCCGGCGATGGCTCCACGCTTACACCGTACATAGCCCTTGAATACAGGGGCACCTGTTCCAGCCATTCCACTTCATTGGGGTGGCAATACAGTTTCAGCTTAAAGGTATCGGCAATAAAGCGGTTGCCAAAAATATGATCGAGGTGGCAGTGGGTATTCAGCAGTTGTACCGGCTTCAGGTTTTTTGCCGCTATAAAGTTTACCATGGCCTGCTGTTCTTCAGGTGTGTAGCAGCCGGGATCAACTATCACGCATTCAAGCGTTTCATCGTAAAGGATATAAGTGTTTTCAGCAAAAGGGTTAAAGGTAAAAGACTGAATTTCCATGACGCAAAGGTAGGATTTAAGCTACGGCTTAAAAATCATAACCCAGCGCAAACTGTATCATATTGTCAGTCAGGCGGCCATCTTTAAAGCCCCAGGCAAAATCGGTGCGCAGGTAGTATCCCAAAATACGGGTGCGGGCGCCTATACCGGCACTGGCAACAATAGGACTGTCAGCCGATGTAAGCGTAACCGTATAGCCGGGCCCGGGAATAATGCGGGTGTTGTAGGGTTGCTCCAGAAAGGGTGAGGAGCCGTACCATGCTGTGCCTACATCAAAGAAGGGCACCAGCAGGAAGTTGCGCAGGTAGTCCGCCTTTACAGGCTTTTGAGTGACGTAGGCAGCAACGGGGAAGCGTATTTCTGTATTTATAAGTGCATACGAGGTGCCGTTGCGCACGTTCTGTTTAAAACCGCGCAGGCTGTTGGCCTGCGACTGGAATATATACTGACTGCCTTCGCCGCGAGATACGGTACCATCAAACGAGGGGCCTATCCAGTTTTCCACGCCGCCCATATAATACTGCACCTTTGAGCTGCCTACAGAGGTATTGGCGCTAAAGCGGGTGGCCCATATAATTTTATTGTGCAGCTTAATATACTTACGGTAGTCTATACCCAGGTTAATTACCTGGCGGCTGGTTACATTCACATCCTGGAACAACTCGGCAAACAGCTTAAATCTTGAGCCGAAAGGCAGGTTAATATCAATGTTCCTGGTGTTGTCGTATACCAGTTCGGCTTTAGTGCCTGCCCAGTTGTAAAATACATCAGGCGCCTGTAATGATACCGTATCAATACCCATTATCCTGCTGCGGTCCTGGCGGCCAATAGCGCTCAACCGTAGCGATACAATCTCATTAAAAGGCAGTTTTATACCGGCATTCAGCTGGTTAATGTACTGGCGGTTCACAACAGGGCCGTCGTTCCGGCGCGATTGCCTGAAAAACTCAACGTTCCAGTTAATTTTATTCACCCGGTTCTGATATTCAATAAAATAATCGCTTCCGCTTAATGAAAAGGGAAAGCGCACACCAGCCTGTACGCGGTGATTGCCCAAAAGATCGCTTAAGCTGGTTTTTACCTGGAATACAATATTACCGTTGGCAAATATGCTGGGGCCGTTGCCGTTGGTATTAAGGTGGTAATAAGTATTAATTATACTGTTGTCCAGCTGTGAAACATAATAATCGGGGAAAATTGCTGTGAAAAATTGCCCGCGGCTTCCGATGCCTGGAGTTTCCGACTGGTTTTTCCTGCTCCGGCGGTTTAAAATATAATCGGGCGGATAATCGGTCTGAAAATAAAAACGAGTTAAATCTTCATCCTTTTCAATAGCTGTATCAGGCTCAGGAACAAGTACAGTAGTGTCTTCAGGAAGGATTATTGTGCCGGGTGCAGTTTCTCCATAAAAATAATTAATTTCCGTAGACAGCCTGTACTCAGTGGGGACAATATTTATATACTGTGCATCCTGCTCTACCTCGGGCGATACATTGGTTTCAAAAATCTGGTAGCGGTCATCATACAGCAGCAGGTTATATTCCGCATCATCCGTGCTGGCCATATCCCTGCCCAGCATATTTCGCTTATAATTGGTAAGCGGGTAATAAATAAATGTTTCGCCGGTAATATCCTTTACGGTTATACTTTTTAATACACTGTCTACCTGGTAGGCCACG
>DASPJH010000397.1:0-4250 GCA_035628715.1 Bacteroidia bacterium | reverse complement strand
CAGCCGGGCTTTTTCCAGCCGTGTTTCCAGCTGGCCCGGCGTTTCCGTACTGCGGCTGCGCAGGCGTTTCTCCAGCGTTTCAAAATCGGGCAGTTTGATGAACATCAGCAGGGCATCCTCGCCAAACATTTCTTTCAGGTTTTGGCCGCCCACCACATCCACATCAAATACCACGCAATGGCCCTTTGCCCAAATGCGCTTCACCTCCTCTACCAGCGTGCCGTAAAAAACACCGGGGTATACCTCCTCATACTCAATAAACTCGCCTTTCTCCACCCGGGTTTTAAACTCATCGGCTGCGATAAAATAATATTCGCGCCCGTGTTGTTCACCGGGCCGCATGCTGCGCGTTGTGGCCGACACCGAAAACTCCAGCACAGGAAGCTGCGACAGCAAATACTTTGCTATGGTGGATTTGCCCGAGCCCGAAGGCGCTGATATGATTATGAGTTTGCCGGTCAAGGTGTTTGGGCGGCAAAGTAAGGGAAAAATCAGTTTACAGTTACAGTTTTCTGCTTTCAGCTATACATACAACCAATGCCACTTCAGTCCCATTTCACTAAACTCCACCGCGGGGAAGGGAACTTTAAAGATATTCAGGGGGTATAAAATGCGCTGCAGGAGTTTGTTTTTTATTAAAGGTGCGAAATTAAAATCCAGCGAAAGGTAAAACTGCCGGTAGCGGGCAAAGTGGCTGTAATCGTGGGTAACCCCGGTTTTGTCAGTCCAGATATTGTCCTCGCCGCCATACATTCCTTCGCCGCTGTAGCCAATGGATACAAGTAACCACGAGGGCAGTATTTTTTTGCCCAGCAGGGCATTAATATCCAGCGTGAGCCAATAGGTTTGCCCGTTATAATCTTTTAGTGAATTTTGCAGGTAATTGGAACCGAACATGTCGGGCCGCAACAAGGCGTATGAAACATCAGAAACGTGATAGCTGAATTTTGGCAGGATTATAATTTTATTAAAGCCCCTTAATTGCCAGTATGCAAACAGCGAACCGGCAGTATTGGCCACCATATCGCCCAAAGAAAATCCCCAGGCGGCGGAGAAACCATCCATGATTTCTACCGGGACCAGCGAAATAAAACTGAGCCAGAATGCATACATGGCAGATTTTTTAGGACTGAATCCTGCCCAGCTAAAAACCAGCGCAGGTATAAGCACGCTATGGAAATTAACCACAAAATGGCCGATTTTATCCATTTGCAGCCATTCGCTAAAGTCATTGAATAAATGGAATGAAGATAACGGGCTGTTGCTGTACCAGAGAAAATACAACCCCCATACATACACCGGGTATAATACTGCCAGCAGTAATAAAAATCCCCGCTCCCTTTGCGGTTTACGCAGCACTTGTGGGTTATAAAAATTATCAGGGAGGAGCATTAAGGAACAATATTAAAGATTACTCCCAATATTCGGTTCCGTTTTTGTCCATAAAACCGCCTGCACCGTTTTCGTAGCGCACATAAGCTAAACCATTTTCAAAATTGGTGGCGAATGTGTATTTAGGCTCGACTTTAACTTTTCCTGTCAAATCGAAATACCCGAATTTTTTATTAAGCTCAAACATACACATCCCATTTTCATAATGATAAATAAAATCATATATAAATGGAATTATTATTTTATTAGCACTGTCTACAACACCGTGTTTGCCATTTAGAACCACAGTAAACCAACCGTTTGAATAAAAGTTTATATAATCATATACAGGGGGCAATATCTCATTTCCTGAGGAATCCATGAGGCCATATTTATTTCCATTTTTTATTGTATTATCAACAATGGGAAAAGTCACTGTTTTGCAGTAATTGGCTCTTTTAAACTGGAAATTAGAATCCAGATAGCCAGACTTTTTATTGAGTACAACACCTGCCGTTTTATACTCTGGGCTGTATTGAAAAGCTGAGTCGTACTTCGGTTCCACAATAATATTCTTATTGCTGTCACAAAACCCCCAGAGTTCCCCTTTACGATAAGGAATTAATTCAGGCAATTGTGCATGTAAAGAGAATGAGATAAAAAGAAATAATATAGCGGTTAGCTTGCGCATTACTTACTTAACGACGTACCGTCGTCTTCCTGTATCATTTTCCGCAACATATTAAAGGCCATAACGGCAGTGCGGTCCACCACTACCTGGCGGGGGCCTTTAAAGTGGAATTTTTCAGCCACAATCCGTTCGCGGTTGCCTACGGCTATCCATACGGTACCTACAGGTTTATCGGGCGTTCCCCCATCGGGGCCTGCAATGCCGGAGGTAGAAATAGCATAGTCGGTGTTCATTTGTCTTAAAACACCCTTCACCATCTGCTCCACGGTTTCTTTGCTTACTGCGCCTACGATATCCAGCGTTTCTTTGGAAACGCCCAGCAGGTTCATTTTAACATCATTGGAGTATGATACTACCGTGCCCTCAAAATACGAGGAACCGCCGGGAATGGTGGTAATCAAATGGGCCAGGTAGCCGCCGGTGCAGCTTTCTGCCGTCGCCACCTTTTTCTTTTTCTCCTTCAGCAGGTTGCCTATCAGCTGTTCCATGCGTATGTCTTCCTCGGCAATTACATAATTGGAGATTACCCCGCAAATTTTACCCGCCTCTTCATCCACCGCTTTTTGCAGCTCTTTTTCATTTTCTCCGCGGGCGGTAAGCCGCAGGCGCACGGTATTGTAATAGGGCAAATAAGCCAGCTTAATAAACGGGGGCAGGTTATCTTCTATATGAGCGATTTTTTGCGAAAGGAACGACTCGCCAATACCGGCAGTCAACAAGGTTTTATGAATGATTTTTGATTGGGAAAGTTTCTCCAGGCGGGGCAGCACTATGCTTTCCATCATTTTCTTCATTTCATACGGCACCCCAGGCATGGATACTATAATTTTTCCGTTGTGCTCAAACCACATACCCGGCGCTGTGCCCAGCTCATTAAAAATGGTTTCGCAATTGCCGGGCACCCGGGCCTGGTCAAGGTTCACCTGCAGCATTTCCCTGCCGGCAAAAATACGTTTAAGGTGCTCCAATACTTTTTCGTCTGTGCGCCAGCCGCTGTTAAAATACTGCTCCAGGATATTCTTGGTAAGATCGTCTTTGGTTGGGCCTAATCCTCCCGTAATTAAAATAATATTGGCGCGGGCCTGGGCTTCGTCCAGCGCTTTCACAATGCGCACTGTATTGTCGCCTACCGCTGTTTTCTGAATTATTTCCAGGCCTATGTTATTCAGCTCCTGCCCAATCCATGCCGAATTGGTGTCCACCACCTGGCCTATTAAAAGCTCATCGCCTATGGTTATTACTTCACAATAATTTTGCACGGGATAAATTTAATGCTACAAACCTACATTTTTTTTAACCGGGCGGGTAGAGAATAGTTTTTACATTGGTCTTTTAATGTTGCATTTAGAGGAATGGGCAAGGGTTTTGCGCTTACATTAACAGCAGGGCGGGGTTCTCTAAATTCTTAATCTTATTTAATCGGCCCCATCAGGGTTCAGACAAAAAAAGGCCGCCTTTTGGGCAGCCTTTACAGTCAAAATCATGTAAAATATTACTTCTCGCACGAGTTCAGGTCGTCGAAATCTTTTTCTTTAATCAGCGATTCTTCTTCCGTACCGGTTTTGGCTTTGCCGGTCATATAGTTAAGTATCGTACCGTCGCCTGCATCTACAATCAGCTTATAGCAAAGCAGTATCGGTTTTGGGTCGCGTGCCATAGGGTTGGTATAAACAGTGTACGGAATAAGAACGGTGTAGCAGTTTTCTTCCTTTTCGCCCTCAACCGCTTCAGTAACTACATCGTTTTTGGCAACAATCTCAAACTTATTTTTATAATATTCTTTAATCGCTTTTTTATCCATTGCAGCACCAATCAGATCACGCTCTATCAGCAGGTTTTTATCCTTCAGCTCCTTACAGTGCGCAATGGCCTGGGTTTCCATAAAATCAACAAAATCGCTGGTTTTCTTTTTCTCTATCATATAACTGATATTGGCAGCGGCGGCCTGTATAGTAAAATAATAATCACTCAGCGGATTATTGCCATCGGCACGGCTAAATGAGTAGGGCATCATTATTTTATACGAGTACTCATCCGGTTTTTCGGTTTTATACAATACCAGCATAGTAGCGGTGCCTTTGTCGTGCGTAAGGTACTCCTTTTCACTGTTGGCCTCAATAGGTTCCAGAATGGCATAGTCACGGTCTTTGTCGTCAATCAGCTTTTTAAGCTCTTTGGGAGTTTTGTA
>DASPJH010000396.1:0-3696 GCA_035628715.1 Bacteroidia bacterium | reverse complement strand
TATAATGCAGTGCTATCTCCAGTATGTCAATAATATTAGCCACGCCATTGTTGGTGGCATCTCCGGGCCAGACACAGTCGGTAGAAAGGTTCACCATCATTGTATCGGATGAAATACATCCGTTATTGTCGGTAACCTGCAGCCAGTAAATCCCCTGAACAATTGCAGTAATGGATGACGTTGTATCTCCTGTGCTCCAAAGGTAGGCCGGGTATGTTTTATCCTGGCCTAAGTTAATGCTGTCGCCTGCACAGGCGTTGGTATCGGCTCCTAGTTTAACAGTATCAATAGCCAGCACTACTGCATACACGCTATCAAGCGGGCTGGTGCATTGCCAAGCCGTGTCCGTGGCTACCAGGTAATACTTTGTGGTAGCAGTTACTACAGGAGAAAAAGCAGTGCCCGTATTAACCGGGGTGGTAGCGGTTGAACCGGCATACCAGTTTATTGTAGAATTTGCGCTGGAAGCCGACAGGCTGAAAGCGCCTCCGCCGCAAAGTGTATCGCCGGTTGTAGTTAATACTGGCGCAGCGTGAATGTTGTAATAGTGCGATAAAGAATCATTGCTGCTGTTAGCGTCACCGGTGAGGCTTACTGAAGCCATTATATCCAGTTCCATGCCTGCCCAGCTGGCAATACCGGTGGTAATGGTTACAGTATCGTTTTGTTTGGAGGGGAGCGTATCGGTATAGCTATAACTGGCTGAGCCGGTTTGGTCGCCGGTAATTTCCAGGTGAATAGTAAAGCCAGACTGCTCAACCAGCCCAACGTTTCGCACTATAACAGTTACTTTATGGCTGTCGGTCCCGCACTCTACATCGCCGATAAAGTCGGTGACGGCAATATCATCTGTATACTCAATAAACTCATAAGCGCCAATGGTTGGACTTACTGATGAACGCGGTTTGCCAAAAATATCGGTAGGTACTGAAGCCGGTGTGCCGCTGTTAGCCAGGCAGGAAGCGCTTACTCTTAAATCGTTTGCAGAGTAAAAATCAGGCAGGCAGCTGATACTGTTCTGGAAATGTGTACTGCTGGATGCTTTCAGGTCTGATAGCGTTTTGCGGTCCTGGCCTTTATAAGTTCCGGTTACACCCTGGCTGGTGGTATATATGTTATTGTAGTCAAAGGCAAACACAGTGGTATCAAAACTATATCCTGAAATAAAACCGTAGGATTTTGATGATGAGCTGCCAACATTGGTAATAGTATTATAAAGAATATTGTTCCGCACATCAATTGGGGGGCCGCTGAGTACATGAAGTGCAGCGGTTTGTACGCCAATCGGGCGTGTGCCCTCCAGCCTTACAGAATTATGGAGTATTTTAACATTGCCGGTAACCGAGCTGCCAACACTTTTAACAGTGATACCGTTGCTATTACCCGGCCCATTAAACGGAACGTTTACAAATTTAATATCGGAAATAAAGTTATTGATAATTTCAATATTGCTGTTGGCCAGGCCCGTTTCCGCATGGATACCCGATGAACCAAAAGTACTTAATCCAAGCCCAAAACTACTGATTCGGTTGGTGTATATTTTTATATTTCGGGCATGGTCAGCTAATCGAATTCCGTCGCTGCTGATATTTTCAATGTGGTTGGCTTCAATAAGCACAGAATCAACATATTCTAAGTATATACCGTTTATCTTAATAGTCCCTTTGCCCCGGTAATATCCAATCTGATTTTTACGAATGGTTATGTTATGAATGGTTTTAAGCGATGAATACTCGCCTTTTACATGGATACCCATTCCTGCATCATAAATATGATTATTTTCAATAGTTATATTCTGTATTTCTATTCCGGTCGTTGATGGGTTATAATTGGTTACCTGTATGCCCATGTTGGCATAATTTGCAGGGGTATTGGGCATTGAAACCAGGCAGTTTTTTATGGTGATGCCGTTGGCAAAATGAGCGGCTCCCTGCTGGGCGCCCAGTTGTATTACGGTGCTGGAAGAGGCGTTACTGGTATTTTCAAAATGCAGGTACCTGCCTTCGTCCTCATAATTGCCGTCAATTATTATATCCCTTCCCGCTCCAATTCTAATCATTGCATTGCCGCTTACGTTTCCTGCCAGTTTGTATGGTTTCGATGAATCCGGCTGAATTTTGAAGACATACGGGTTGTTATCGTATTTATCCAGCGACTGTAAGCCAACCGCACCGGTTTCAGCAGTATTCGAAATAATTTTAGCGGTAAGGTCATCAGTAAGAATGCTGGAATTCACTGCTGCAAACAGCCCGTTATTGCCGGTAAGGGAAGGGAAGGCGCCGCCATTGCCCACAGTTACAATTCCATGCATACTGCCTTTAATTGTATATCTATAAAGCAGGTTGGTAACGGGGAAATGTGCCGAAGTTAAATTTACTGATGTGGCCGGCCCAGCCAATATTGCTCCTAACGTGCCTGTATTCAGTGCAGCAGCACTGTCAGTGGCTACCAGGAAATACTGTATAGTATCACCGGCAGCCAGCGTATCCTTCAGCAGTGAATAATCAATGCTGAAATCATACAGGTTGCCGTTAACTGCCGAGGCTTCAGTCCATTTCCAGCCTGAAACAGCGTTGGTATTGCCGTTATAAGCATTAGGCTCCGAGTATTTCTTGTAATATATCCTGGGGCTTGCCCCGCTGGTTCTCATAACCCCTGATGTATCGGTTATAGTAACATTCATTAAATTTCTTGAAGGCTCAATGATTCCATTGCTTAAAAATTTCGGAACAGAAATTATAGGCGCGGTTTTGTCAACCCCTTTAAATACTCCTTCATAAGCACCAATATCAGGCATCGTTGCGCTGCGGGTATTAAAATTAAAATCAGTGGTTATTGATATGGGTGAAGTTATAGGGGTAGCCTGGCTTTCCAGTTGGGTTAATGTGTTGGGGTCAAGGTTAACATCATACGGATGGGTACTTACATTCAAAAATGGGGGCAGCTCTGTTAGTGAAGTTTGTTCCTTGGGATACAGTGCAGCTTTGTATTGTGCGAGAGTAGAGATATTGCTAAGATCACTTATTAAATTTTTAGACGACGGCGTACCGGCATAATAATTATTATATCCTGAATTAGATGATATAATAGAATACGACCATCCACATTTTAGTACAGTTCGTTTACCTGTCGAACCGGTTGCTGAAATATTTATAAAGTTATTATTGCGTAAATCAACTACAGTGGAAGGGAATTGTATATCAAGGCAGCAGGAAGAAAAATCATTGGCAATTGCAGTAGAGTCGTCCAGGTAAATGGTATTATAATAAATACCAAACGTTCCGGGCTGTGCAAGTGTAATTCCGCTGATAGTGTATTTTAGAAGACCGCCATCGCTGTATAAACCTGCTATTACATTGTTGTAGATGTTGCACGATGCAGGTTCTTTAAATATATAAATACCATTCACAGGTTTTCCCGTGAGGTTTGATAAGTAGTTATTATTAATATCAATTTTACCGGCCCACTCAGTATGGATGGCGTACATATCACTTGATGACAAATTTTTAATTGTGTTGCGTGATATTTTGGCAATAATGGAGGAGGAATTACTTTTTATATAAATAACATGAAAACGATTACAATAACTGTTTAATACATAATTGCTGTCTATAATTATTTTTTGTGAGGACGGGTTATTACTGTAAATGGCAGAAAACTCGGCTGAAACCGAGCAATTGGATATTGTGTTGCCGG
>DASPJH010000395.1:0-4041 GCA_035628715.1 Bacteroidia bacterium | reverse complement strand
GGGGCGACCATGAAAGATGTTATCCGCACACGTATATATGTAACCGATATATCGCGGTGGGAAGAAGCGGGCCGCGCCCACGGTGAGTTTTTTAAGGATAGTAAACCCGCTACAAGTATGGTAGAGGTGAAAGCCCTTATCAGTTCCGGTATGCTGGTGGAGATTGAAGCCACGGCGGTAATAGGGGAATAGTTTCCAGTTACAAGTTACGAGTGATACGCGTAAGCACTAATAACTAACCCGTTGTTCGAAATTATTTATAATAACCGGGGTTGAAACCCCGGTTTGTGGAGATTACATGGAAAAATCAGGTTTAAACCTGATTTTTCCATGTAATCTCCACAGAACTGGATTTTAATCCTGTTACAAAGAGAATAAAATCCATCAAAAAGGAAATTCGAACAACGGGTTAACTAATAACCGGTAACTAATAACTCATCAATTATTTCAAACCGGTTATCGTCAACTTTTTTCAACTTGATGCACACTTCCTATATTCGCATAAAACACCTGACAAATGAAAACCAACCACGAAATTGATTACAAAATTTACGGTGAAGAGATGCAGTTTGTAGAAATAGAACTGGATCCTGAAGAAACCGTAATTGCTGAAGCCGGCAGCTTTATGATGATGCGCGACGGCGTGAAAATGGAAACCATATTTGGCGATGGCGCACAAAAACAGGGACTGATGGGCAAGCTGCTTTCTGCCGGAAAACGCCTGCTTACCGGTGAAAGCCTGTTTATGACGGCATTTACCAACATATCCTCTGTAAAAAATGTAGTGTCGTTTGCTTCGCCGTATGCCGGCAAAATCATACCGCTGGATTTGCACCAGCTGGGCGGCAAGGTAATATGCCAGAAAGATGCCTTTTTGTGCGCTGCCAAAGGCGTGGCAGTAGGTATTGAGTTTCAGCGCAGGCTGGGTACCGGCCTTTTTGGCGGCGAAGGTTTTATTATGCAGAAGCTGGAAGGTGACGGGCTGGCCTTTGTGCACGCCGGTGGTATGGTAATGGAGCGCGAGCTGATGCCCGGCGAAGTGCTGAAAATTGATACCGGCTGTTTGGTGGCCTACACCTCAGGCGTTGACTTTGATATCCAGTTTGTGGGCGGTATTAAAAACACCATTTTTGGTGGTGAAGGTTTGTTTTTTGGAACGCTTCGCGGTCCTGGTAAAATATGGGTGCAGTCATTGCCCATCAGCCGTTTGGCAAGCCGCATACTACAATACGGCGGTACCCAACGCAAAGAAGAAGGCAGCATCCTGGGCGGCCTGGGCAATTTGCTGGACGGGAGATAATTTAAGTTACTAATTAATCAATCTGTCAATGTGCCAATTGGCGGGCGGGCTGTAATCAACAGCAATTCCTTGTCAGCCCCGAGTGTAGTCGAGGGCTACAAGGAATTGTGGGTGATAAAACTTACCTGCACTCCTTTCATCCCACCGGCTGTACTGCGCTGCCGTCATATAGCTCTATTCTTTCAGGTGTATCACACTACTTAAAGCAACCGGCGTTTCAGTTGCTATGCCTGATATTTTGGATTTTAAATCAATGCATAGCTTCCCGGAAGTTAGCCGGAAAAGAGGGCGCAATCTTGTCCACAGCAAATTCCCGGCGTTAAAAAATCAAAAATTATAATCCTGCTGTTATATAATACTATGAATCCTTTAGGAAAAAAAATATGGGCCATTCCGGAAGGTTATATTCCTTCAAAAAGCACCGGGCCCGAACCTGATATGACAAGCCACGAAACGGCCTGCATTTTAAATACGGCAAACCAGGATGCTGCTGTTGAAATTACTATTTATTACACCGACCGGGACCCCGTAGGTCCTTATAAAGTTGTTGTGCCAGCCGGGCGGGTAAGGCATTTCCGCTTTAATGATTTAAACGACCCTGAGCCTATCCCCAGGGATACGGAATTTGCCAGTGTATTAACATCGGATATCCCTGTAGTGGTGCAACATACCCGCCTTGATTCACGACAGGCTGAAAATGCGTTATTATCCACCATTGCCTTCCCGGTATCCTGATAAATATGAAACACAACTGGTTTCAGAATGCCTTTTTTTACTCCCTGGATGTGGAGACGTTTTATGATTCAAACGGCGACGGTATTGGCGATTTCCAGGGATTAATCAATAAGCTGGATTATTTAGCCGGGCTGGGAATTACCTGTATCTGGCTGTTGCCGTTTTTTCCTTCTCCCAACCGGGATAACGGGTATGATGTAATAGATTATTACTCGGTGGATGAGCGCCTGGGCGATTTAGGGGATTTTGCTGAATTTATGGATAAGGCCAATGCCTATGGAATAAAAATTATTATCGACTTGGTAATTAATCATACTTCAATTGAGCACCCGTGGTTTCAAAAGGCGCGCAAAGACCGCAACAGCAAATTTCATGATTTTTATGTATGGTCTGATAACCCGGTAAAATTCAAAGTAAAAGAACTGAATTTTAAGGGCGAGGAGGAAACCATGTGGACGTATGATAAAAAGGCGAAGCGTTATTACCTCCACCGGTTTTATAAAGAGCAGCCCGATTTAAATATTATGAACCCGGATGTACGGAAAGAAATCCTGAAAATTATGGGATTCTGGCTGCACCTGGGCGTGAGCGGTTTCAGGGTGGATGCGGCGGCAATTATTATTGAGCCGTATGGTATTAAAGGGGCTGAAAAAGAAGAAATGGAGAAATTTCTGGATGAAATGCGCCATTTTCTTACCTGTAAAAATCCCGAAGCAATTTTGCTGGCCGAGGCCAATGTGCCACCCAAAGAAACGGGCACGTACATGAAGGGAAAAGAGCGGATGCACATGATGTTTAATTTCCACTCCAACCAGCATTTATTTTTATCATTGGCCCAAAAAAAGGCCGCACCTTTAATAAAAGCCATAAAAAAACTGCCGCCGGCTTTACCCTTTGGGCAGTGGCTTAATTTTTTGCGGCACCACGATGAATTGTCCATTTCCCTACTTACCGAAAAACAGCAGCAGGAAGTATTTGAACGGTTTGGTCCCGAACCGGATATGCAGATTTATGAATCGGGAATCAGGCGCAGGCTGGCCCCTATGCTGAACGGTAATATTGATTTAATTAAATTTTGCTACAGTATTTTAGTGTCGTTGCCGGGAGTGCCGGTGATACGGTATGGCGACGAGATAGCAATGGGCGATGACCTTTCGCTGGAAGGCCGCGAAAGTGTGAGGACACCCATGCAGTGGACGCGACAAAAAAATGCCGGTTTTTCTAAAGCTGAAAAAAGCTCGGTTATTCATAAAATAATTGACTGGGGTGATTATAATTATGAAAAGGTGAATGTGCTGGATGCCCAAAGCGACCATAATTCACTTTTAAACTGGATTGAACAGTTGATAAGCATACGGAAACAATGCCCCGAAATTGGGGCGGGAACACTGGAAATTGCCGAAGTGGATGAGCCGGGCATCTTTATTCACAAACTTGAGTCGGAACACGGAAAATTATTGTTTATCCATAATTTTTCAGAAAAAGTAATTACTGTAAATTATAAATTACTGGATAAAAAATCAAACTGGGTGCACATTTTTGGAAATACTGCGGCGGGTAAGAACAATGAATCTATTGAGGTGGGAGTACACGGTTTCCATTGGTGGAGGCTGCTGGATTAAAAATAGTTATTGCAAATACATTTTTCGGCAATAGACAGGTGTTTTTATTACTTTATTGGCTTATAATTAATTCTGTTACTTTGCGTTAATAGTAAAACCAAATTGAATGCTATTAATGAAAAGATCAATGAAGGCTTTTGTACTCTTGATTGTTGTTTTTACATCCTGTAACAGTATGAAAAAGACGGTGCGGGATTCATACCGGTACGAAATGTATATTGATTATAAGTACATTTCGTACCAGGGAAAAAACAGCACCCAAACTTTGTGCCTCAATATCACATCAACCGATGGAATGTGGTTTAACGGTGAGCTGATTATTGACAGTAAAGACACCATTGCAATCAGGGGCTTTGAAAAGGGAAGTGTGTATCCCGCAACATA
>DASPJH010000394.1:0-5495 GCA_035628715.1 Bacteroidia bacterium | reverse complement strand
TATCATCGTAGGTGTATTTTTCGAGGTAAGTGGTGTCCCCATCATAATCAAAGATATTCAGCACTGTTTGTATACATCCGTTTTTAAAATAAACCAGGTCGGTAAATTCAAATTGTTTGTTTTTAATCTGCAGTTTTTCTTCTTTTGGGATGAACGAAACAACATCGTCACTTTCAGTCAACTTGTTGCTAACGGCGCTTATTTTTCCTGAAGGGTCGTAGGTAATCGACAGGTGCAATATATACTCACTATACTCTTCGCCGGTTTCCCCATCTTCTTCAAAATACTTTTCGGAATACTGAATTACCCTGTCCTTATCATCGTAAACATAATTGGTACGTTTGGATTCATTAATGAAGATTATCTCCACCAGTCTTCCTTTGCTGTCATAGGTCATAGTATGCCTGAAACATGTGTCATCTTCCTCTGCCTGTTCCTGGGGCTGCATGGTGACATAACAGCTTGCCCTCGCCATCTTTCGCTCCTTGCCGTTGGTTATCCATGAACCTTCTTCTATGTTATTCGGGCTAAAAATATGAGTGTAGGTCCGTTCCTGTCCTCTTAAGGTATATAATGCTATGTGGACAAGGAGTATAGTCAGTATAAATTTTCCGGGCATACTGACAAAACGTAAATAGTTGGAAATTATGATTAATCAACCTTATTCGTCTGCTCGCCAGCAGTATTCCCTTTCCGCTCATCCTCGTCGGGAGACATAAAGTGTATAAGGCCCTTTTTCACTTCCTCATCGCCATTAAAGAACACTTTATAGATATAGGTGGCGCTCATAATGTTTTCGCGCTTCAGCGCAGTGGTAGTTTTCTTAATATCGGGGTAAATAGCCACCACCTGGTTGCTCAGGTCATATATAATCAGGGTTACACTGCCACGCCTCACCATATCGCGGGGCATATTTATCTTAAACTCATACATCACCTTGCGGTTTTCAGGGTCAAAAGTTATTTTGTCCTTCCACGATGCCAGTAATGTAGGTGGCACTTTTCCCTTAGCTGTATAAACAATCTCCTCTATATTAAAGGTCAGTTTGGTGCTTACCTGCGGCTCCGTGCCCGCAACCTTATATTTTGACAGCGGCACAGCGTATACCACCAGGTTTTCCATATCCTTCTCGGAACATTCCAGGATGATATCCTTCATGCCCAAATTCAGGGTGTCTATACATATACCCAGCGATACCGGCTTGCTATCCGGCTTTTCAGTATCCCGCAGGTAAAAATTACCGGCTGTATCAATGCAAAACAGGCTGCCTTCCGCTTCAAAAAGGATGATTTCAGGAGCATAAACGTGAGCATACTCCATGGGTGTGATATATTCTGATGGAAGACTTTTACCGGCCGTGTTTTTCAGCTCTACACTGTCGGCAGGCAGCTGGGTGTTAAACAAAAACAGCCGTTTGTATGTATTGGGAGTATTGATATCAAAGGCAATGGTTTGCTGCCCGGCCGATGGCACCGGTTGCAGCATTGCCAGGATAGCAATGGCCAGTATTTTAATATGTGTTAAAAAAAGGCCCAAGGTTAATTTTTTCCAAATCCGGGCTAACCGGTTACTTCATTTTTTGTAAGGTCACGTCCCCTTCGCGAACAAGGGTACCGTCATACAGTTCTACTTTATACTTATACTTCCCTTTAGGTAAATCACCAATGTACAAAACATTTTCTGAAGCCTTCATATTCAGGAACTCTTTCACTTTTCTCTTTCCGCTGTAGAGGTAAAAGTTTACCGATACCATAGCCGCCACCGATTCACGGGGAAGCCGTATAAGCAGCGCTTTATTTTCCTGCACCAGTGATACCCCCTGCGCCCACTTTTCCACTTTCGAGGGGATTTGCTTGCCGGTAGCGCCTGCATACAGTTCTTCAACATTTATGCCCAAAACTTCGCCGCCGCAATCTACCTGCTGTCCCTTCACCATAACCTGCTCACCATTAATATTATCCACCATCAGCGTCAGCAAATCGCCTTTGCGGGCTTCTACCCAGGCCACGCTTCCTTCGGTCCAGCATTTGTTTTCGTTCAGGTAGTGCTGCAAAAACAGCTCGCGTTTGCCACCTTTGGCTTTAAAATACACTGCCGTGGTCCGGTCTGTTTCTATAGTAAACGTATCAGTTTGATATAATATGGTGCGGGTACCGTATTCCTGTATGGCAGGCTCAAAAGCACCGGCGGTTAAACTTTTATCGTACGAAATAGCTTTAGCAAAGGTGCTGTCGGGTTTGTAAAACAGGTACCTGGCCCCATTGCCATTGGGCTTAGCCGCCGAATAGTAATCAGCTTTTTGTGCAGAAACCCGTGAAAAACTTACGATAAGTGCAAGAAAAAGAAGCGCTTTTGTAACTTTCATTATTCAAAGATAATAGGCTATTAACAAAAAAGAGGTTAGGAGGGTTCATTTTGTGCCTTCTTTGGCTTTGGTCAACACCTTCTCCTTCCCTTCTCCCTTGAAGGGCGAGATTGCGCAACTCAACCTACTTGCAAAAAAACTTTGATTTTGAGATACCGCCCGGCTTTTAATGGCCCATCGGAGATTTTCCCTATTAGAGGGAGAAGACAAGAGGGTGCTTTCACATAATAACCATTAAACTAACAGTTATTAAAGCATTAATTACAATAAATAATTTGCCAAGTTAGCCAGCGGGCTGCGCTCGCCTTTTTCAAGGGTTATGTGGGCATAAATATTCTGGTCGCGTATGCGGTCAATCAGGTAGCTGAGGCCATTACTCTGGGTATCCAGGTAAGGCGTGTCAATCTGGTAAATATCCCCGGTAAAAATAATTTTAGTCCCCTCCCCTGCCCGGGTAATAATGGTTTTTACCTCCAGCGGGGTAAGGTTTTGCGCTTCGTCCACAATAAACACTATATGGCTTAAGCTGCGTCCCCGTATATAGGCCAGCGGGGTTACCACCAGCTTTTCATTTTCCACCAGCTCGCTTACTCTGCCGTGCTCTTTATCATTTTCCTTAAACTGGCTCTGGATAAATTTCAAATTATCCCAAAGCGGCTCCATATATGGGTTCAGCTTCGATTTAATATCACCCGGCAGGTAACCTATATCTTTATTGTTCAGTGGTATTACCGGCCTTGCCAGGTAAATCTGCCTGAACTGTGAGCGCTGCTCCAGTGCACAGGCCAGCGCCAGCAGGGTTTTACCCGTACCGGCCACGCCCTGTATGGTTACCAGCTGCACTTCGGGGTTCAGCACTGCATGCATAGCAAAAGCCTGTTCGGCATTTTTGGGTTTTATCCCGTAAGCAGAGCGTTTATCCACCTTTTCAATCTGCTCTGTGAAAGGATTGTAATAAGCCAGTACACTTTTTTTATTGTTTTTAAGAATAAAATAGTGGTTGGCGAAGGGTTTCTCCTTCATTAAATCGCTGTAATGACAAAATCCGTTCACATATATTTTTTCAATAATGTTGCTATCCACATTATCAAGGTTGGTAATGCCTTTGTACAGCGAATCGATGTTTTTGATTTTACCCGTTTCGTAATCCTCCGCCATCAGTCCCAGCGATTTGGCTTTCAGGCGCAGGTTCACGTCCTTGGTAAGCACAATTATCTTCCTGCCCGGGTTTTCCGATGCAATGTGCAGGGCGGCATTCAGTATTTTATGGTCGGCTTTGCGCTCGCCAAATACTTTATTGGCATCCACCGCGCTGCTTTCGTCCATAATCACCTTAAAACTGCCTTTGGTAGGGCCATTCAGCGGCATCCAGTCCTGCAGGGTTTGGTTATGCCTGGTTGAGAGCTTATCCAGTAAGCGGATAAACTCGCGGGCTTCAAAATTTATGGTATCGTTGCCTTTTTTAAAATTGTCCAGTTCTTCCAGCACCGTAATCGGGATGGCCACATCGTGCTCCTGGAAATTATTGATGGCGTTGTGGTCGTATAGTATTACCGAAGTATCCAGCACAAATATCTTCCGGTCCTTCTCTTTTCTTCTTGCAGGCATTAAGGAGTTATTTATAGTCGTAAAATGCCAGTAATAAAACAAACCTGCACGCTATACTTACCCACATGGGTGGAAAAGAGATAAAACAATTTTACACAAATTTCGTTGCCCGGGAATACTTGTTGAAGTAACAAAAAACGGCTGCCCTGAAAGAGACCAGCCGTTTTTTTATAAAATACTATCGGTTATGGTTAGCTGATGGTAATGGTTTTAGGCTGGGCCCGCTCCATTTTTGGTAAGGTAACGGTAAGCACACCGTTTTTAAAACTGGCCTCAATGCCATCGGTTTTAATGTTCTCCGGCATTAAAAAGCTGCGGCTAAAGCTGCCGTAGCGGTTTTCAACCCTGTGGTAGCGGATATTGCTTTCTTCTTTGCTGAGTTTACGTTCGCCGCTTACTGTCAGACGGTTGTCTTTCAGCTCAATCTTCACTTCCTCTTTCTCCATCCCGGGCAAAGCAAACGAAAGCTCAAATGCAGTTTCAGTTTCTTTTACGTCGGTTGAAGGACGGAAAAATGTTTCGGTTTCAGCTTTTCCACCTTCGTTAAAGAAGCTTTCAAAAAATGCGTTAAAGGGCACTATTGAATCGCGGAACAAGCTGTGTGCGGGTTTAAATTTTGTTAATGTCATAGCTTTTTAAATTTTATGTTTTGTTTGATAAGCTATTTTCAATTGATGTACCACCTGGATATTTAAGACAATATGGCCGGTATAGATAAATGCTTTCCTGCCTAAGAATGACATTATGGCTTATTTCGTGGGTTTTGGTTTTAAGTAAGTTCCATCACGCCGAAACGCAATCCAGCATAACCCGCCCGTACTATTAACCCGTAATAATAACTGATAAATGACCCCGGGCCAAAGCCACGGGTTACTGAATGGCGGTGGGGAAATAATCGCAACTTTTCCTGTGTCTAATGAATTTTTGGATGGCTATCGGATGTTTTTCTATAAAAAACGGACGGATGTACCCTTATTCAGTAACCTGTTGCTTTAGCTGCGGGGTAAATCGGGCCCATCCTCAACAGCAATGCCGCTCACGCTATTAACTCGTAACTATAACTGATGATGAGTTACCTCAGCAGCGTAATGTTACCGGCCATTACCTTAATCATATTGTCGGCGCCGGTATAGCGGAGTTTATAAATGTAAACACCTTCCTGGCAGGGCTCGCCCTTAAAGGTACCATCCCAGCTTACATCCACATCGTTGGAGGTAAACAGGAACTCGCCCCAGCGGTTGTAGATATCAATCTGAAAGGTTTTTATACTGCCCGTAACAATTAAGAATTTATTATTCAGGCCGTCGCCGTTAGGGGTAAACGCGTTGGGCACCCATATCACCGGGTCAAAGTTGAATATTATTTCGTTTGACCAGCTGGTATCCGGGTCGGGACCATTTTCCCAGGCTTTTATGCGGTAGCGCTGTGAGAAGAAATCAAAACCATCAGCATAATCATCCGTTGTATCACTGCCCTTATCATTCTGAAGGAGGAACGAAGGATCAAAATCCACACTTCGGTG
>DASPJH010000393.1:0-4362 GCA_035628715.1 Bacteroidia bacterium | reverse complement strand
ATTTTAGGCTACGCGGAGCAGCTGAAGCAAACAACCGGTGAAAAGGCGGTTGAGGCTATTTACCAGTCGTCGGAATACCTCCACCAGATTGTAAACGAGATACTTGACTACAGTAAAATTACTGCAGGCAAATACACACTTGAGAAGGCCCCTTTTAACTGTATAGCCATTATTAATAATGTGGCTGACGCTGCGCGCGCGCAAGCCCTTAAAAAAGAACTGGAATTTACCGTAAACATACAGCCTGACCTGAACCCCTGTTTAGTGGGTGATGCCTTCCGCCTCAAACAAGTGCTATTTAATTTGCTGGGCAATGCCATTAAGTTTACCGAGCACGGCAGCGTGAGGCTGGATGTATTGCAGGAAATTAAAGGTTCACAGGCGACCCTGCGGTTTAGTATTGCCGATACCGGGCCGGGTATAGCGCAGGCGGATATTGATACTATTTTTAACCTGTTTGAGCAGGGAAGCTCCCCGGCAGGAAAGCAGGCCGGAACTGGCCTGGGATTGAGCATTGTAAAGGAACTGGTGCAGCTGCAGGGCGGTTCCGTTAAAGTGGACAGCCGCATAGGCGAAGGCTCGGTATTTACTTTTGTACTGCCTTATACACTAGCCCAAGCCGCAAGCAGCCAGCCAGCTGATGCCAATGCATTGCCAGCAGCTACCGGCACCGGCAAAATTCTTTTTGTGGATGACGACCCGCTGATACTGGAGCTTTGCCGCACTATACTGGAAAAACATACTATTACAGGTGTATACCGCCACCAACCGGAAGAAATACTTAATGCTCCGTGGGATGACTCGGTAGTTACAGCCTTCCTGGATATGCGGATGCCCAAAATAAACGGCGCGCAGCTATGTGCTTTTATAAAGCAGCAGGCTCCGCCCGGTACAAAGGTATATGCACTTACGGCACAGGCCCTGCCCAATGAAAGGGAGGCAATACTTAACCAGGGTTTTGACGGGATAATTATAAAACCGTTTAAAGAAGACCAACTGCTGCGTTTTATAGGCAATAATGCTGTTGCTGAAGCACCCGGCCATTCAGAAAATGATTTTTGGCTGTTGCAGCGCATGACCGGTGGCGACCCTGAACGCATGAAAAGCATATTGCGCCTGTACCTGGAAGAAACTGCTGTAGAAATTGCCTTGCTGGACGGCTATAAGCAGGGTAAAAATATTGCTGTAATTACAGAAGCCCTGCACAAGCTGGCGGGACGTATTGGCCAGGTGGGCGCTACTGAGCTGGCAAAACAGCTGAGACTACAGGAAAGAAAACTTGGGAGTATGCCGGGTAAGCTGGTTTTTGACGAGCTGGACCTGCTGGCAGGCGAGGTAAGGGCATTTAACGAAAAAGTATTGCAATACGTGGAGGCAGGCACTCCTGTTTATACGGAAACCCGCTATTAACTGTTACTCTATTCCGTAGCGCTCCATTTTATAATACAGCGTTTTGCGGTCAATGTTCAGCAGGCGGGCCGCTTTGGATTTGTTGTATTTTACCTCCTGCAAGGCTTTAATAATCATCTCCCGTTCATTTTTTTCATTTACCGACTTAATATCCTGCGCGGGAGGCAGTTCCAGCTCCATGTCTTCGGGTAGTGTTTCTTTACCGGCAACGGGCTGGCGAGATAGCAGTACGGACCGCTTTACCACGCTTTTTAATTCTCGCAGATTGCCCGGCCAGTCATACCGCATAAAAATGTCCATTACTTCACCGGTAAATCCAGTAACCTTCCTGTTCAGCTCTTTGTTGGCCATCTCCCTGAAATAGCTGGCAAACGTTGCTATGTCGCCCAGCCGTTCCCGCAACGGTGGCACGGACAGCTTAAACTCATTCAGCCGATGATACAGGTCTTCCCTGAAACGCCCCTGCCCCACGCTTTCTTTCAGGTTATCGTTAGTAGCTGCAATAATGCGGATGTCTACATTTACTGTGGTAGTGCTGCCCACCGGCTGCACCACCCGCTCCTGCAAGGCCCGTAGCAGCCGCACCTGTATATCATAGCTAAGGTTGCCTATCTCATCCAGGAACAATGTGCCCCCGTTGGCGGCTTCAAACACTCCTTTTTTGTTTTGTACCGCACCGGTAAAAGCCCCTTTTATATGACCAAACAACTCACTGCCAGCCAGCTCATGCACCAGGGCGCCACAGTCTATCGCTACAAAAGGTTGATGGGCACGGGCACTCAGGGCATGAATTTTACGGGCAACAAACTCTTTACCGGTGCCGCTTTCGCCCTGTATAAGCACGGTCATGTCCGTGGGCGCCACCAGCTCTATATATTCATTCAGTTGTTTAGCGCCGGGGCCTTCGCCATTAATATATTCAACAGCTGCAGCGTTTTTTTGCGGGGCAGTTCCGGGCTTTTCGGCCAGTGCTTCCTGTACCAGCAGCAAAAGCTCCTCAGGTATTACCGGCTTTGTAATATAGTTAAGGGCCCCTGAGCGTACAGCCTGCACAGCCGTGCGCACATCATGAAAACTGGTCATTATAATCACCGGCACCCGTGGAAACAAATGCCTTGCCGCTTCCAGTATTTCCAGGCCGGTTCCGTCTGGCAGGCGGTAGTCGGCCAGCACCAGCCCATATTCTTCAGTAGCCAGTGCTTCTTTTCCGGTTTTTACCTTATGTGCAGCAACTGTTTCAAATCCTGCATGATTTAAAAAACCTTCTATTATCCTGCAAAAGGTAATATCGTCTTCTATCAGCAAAATTTTCTTCATACCGTACCAGCAAATGTACTAAAACAAAAAAGCCGGATGTATACCCGGCCTTTTGCGTAGAATTAGAATAATAGTAACAGAGAGCAATACTTATTTTTTTTCTACAGTTTTTCCGTCTTTGTCAAGGTTCACCACTTTGGTTTCTTCACCTTTTTTAAGACTGATTTCATAATATTCAGCAGTTGCTTTTACCAGGTATACCTCAGATACCGACCAGTCTTTGTAATCAGCGCCGGCCAATACATCTTTAACGGCCTGGGGCAGCTCTTCAGCAGTTATTTTTACTTTTTCATCGTTGTTTTCTACAGCATAATTAACGGTTGAAACAGTAGCGGCATCAGCGGCAAGGCCCAGAGTAAAAATGGCGGCAAGAATTAAAATTGATTTTTTCATGTGTTTAAGTATTTAAGAAATGTTTCCCCTTGTCTGTCTACATACATGCCACAGATTACGCAATTTTCAAGCGGCTGTTTTTTAATACGTTACGATTTTTTAAAAAATTACTTTGCTAAAAAATTGCTGAATAATTCAACAGGTTGGGGTATTGGTTTTAGTGGATTCTACAGGTGGGGATAGGATAGCTGAGAAAGAAGCTTTGGGGTATCAGAAATGAAAGGGATTATCTTGTTTCCCTTTCTCTTTCCGGAGAAGGGATTAACCGGTAAGGGAATAAGCTTAAGCAGTTTGGGGTTGAGGGACAAAATGAAATATTTTTGAAGTCCCGTGGGCAAATTGTGGGCGTTTTATTATGTTTATCTCATCAAAAGGGTTATGAATTTCAAACCACTTATAACGGCATAAAATATTAATTTATTTTTAACGTTTGTATTATGATTTTATGCATAAAAAGCTGCTATTTATACTGCTGATACCTTGCCTTAGCGGGTGCATATTTTATAAAAGCTGCATAGTGTTGATGGATTATGATAAGCTTTTGCCAACGGAAGTTGTTTACACCGCTGAGGATGGCAGCAGCCGCACAATTACCGACAGCCTTGCCGTATATGCGATATATGATATTATACGGTATGCGGAATCTGAACCAGTCAAGTTTGTTACAAAGGAAAAGCTGGAAATAAAAGCCCGCGGCACCACCCTGGTAATTAACCGCAACGGCAGGGCGCTGAATATAAAAGGATGTACATTATTGCTGTGGAAGCAGAAGAGTAAGAGACTCGACAAGTTGTTGGGAAAATCCCCGGAATAATGTTGTAATGTGCTAAGCCAACTGATTTAAGAACATATAACCGGACGCTATTATTTACTGCCCCTTTCATACTTTCTCTTCCCATAATACAAATGCACATACTTAATAAATTTACTGTATGCATTGCCGCAGCTGATAATAAAACCCGTACGCCCCTGCAAAAATCCCAGTTTTATAAAATACGATTGTACAAACGCCCACCAGGGGTTAAAAACCAGTTTAATAAATATTGCTTTTTTGCCCCTTTTCAGCATTTCTTCAGCGCCCAGTTTGCCGTAGGTATTCATTTTAGCAAAGTATTTCTCAATACTCTGAAACGAATAGTGCAGCAGGTCGCGCTGTAAAACGCCGGGCCTTCCGGTATTTGTAATTTCCACATCCTCATGCACCCCTGCGGTGTTAAACCGTGCATAGCGCCGGTTAAAGAG
>DASPJH010000392.1:0-2862 GCA_035628715.1 Bacteroidia bacterium | reverse complement strand
TGCCATAGCACCCAGGCTGAATTTATGCTTGCGGGTAAGGTTATAATGAATGGAGATGGGCATTTGCAGCACATCCATAGTTTTGGTTACAAAAAAGTAGCTGGTGGTGGTTTTCTCAAAAAAGTAGCGGGTTTGCTCCACCGTGCGGGTAATGGTGTTGCCCGTGCGGCGCAGGTAATTAATATCTGCCGCAAAGCCCCAGTGCCTGCTCCAGTTTTTTGAAAGTGATAAACCGCCCAAAAAGCCAGCCCCGGCATTAAATTTAGTATCTGCAGTGCTGATTGTTTTGTTAAAGTTAAATCCTGCATACAAGCCTAGTTGCCAGCCATAAAACTGTTTCATTTCCTGCACTGCTTTTCTTGCTTTTTGCGCTGAGTCCAGCAGAGAAATGTTAAGCTCCAGGTTTTCCATCTGCGCGTTATCACCCGTTACCCTCATTGATTTAAGCGGGTTTAAGCCTGCCAGCAGGGCCAGTGGCAGCCTGGGCACTTCAGCAATAACAGGGGCAGTGGTTTCTGCCATTTCTGTTTCTTCTTCATTATCCAAACCAACAGGAGCCGGAGATTCAGCCAAAGCAGCTTCGGGCTGTTGCACAGGAGCTTTCTTTTTAATATCCGTTGAGCTCACGTCAACTACCGGTGCAGCTGGCTTTGTTGCTGCGGGCTGTTTATTGTCAGCGGCATTTCTTCCATCTGCTGAATTTTCGGCAATAACATCGTCCAGCCGTATAGTACCGGCATCTGAAGCCTTGCCGGAAGCGCTGTTGACATTTTTTTCCTGGTGGGTTGCAACATTTTTATCATTCGCCGCATCTGACTGTACAAATGCACCCTCAGAAGGCCCTCCTGATATGTATGCCATTACCGAACCAGCCAGCAAAATGGCGCCAGCAACACTTGCCAGCACAAAGCGCTGGGTGTTATGCAGCCATACAGTGCCTTCGTCGGCATCAAGCATAACCTCCATTTTTTCCCATGCGCCGGGCACATAGGCAGCCTGGTGGCCATCCAGGTGGTCTTTAAACAGCTTGTCTATGTCGTTATTATTATTCTCCATAGGTAATCTCTACCTTATCTTTTTTCTTAAGTAAAAATTTCAGTTTCTGGCGGGCCGCATGCAGGTATGTACGCGATGTCACCTCTGAAATATTGAGCGAATCTGCAATCTCCTTGTGCGAGTACCCGTCAATGGCATACATATTAAATACTGCCTTTGCCATAGGTGGCAGCTCATTCACCAGCCCCATTATCTCCTGCACATTAAACTTGGTCAGCGCTGTGTTATCCGTTGCACCGTTATACAGTTCCAGGTAATCCGTGTTAGGGGTTACATTCTGGTTGTAGTTTTTGTGCTCTTTAATAAAATCAAGCGCTGTGTTAATTACAATCCGCTTTATCCACCCTTCAAAACTCCCCTGGTTTTTAAACTGCACAATATTCTTAAACACCTTATAAAACCCTGTATTTAAAACTTCAAGAGCATCGTCCTCCTGCTTCATGTATCGCATACAAATGGAATACATTTTGCCAAAGTACTGCTCATAAAGCTTTTTTTGGGCCTTACGGTCGTTATTGCGGCATCCCTCTATGAGCGCTTCGTTCATCAAAAGGTGGTGTTCTGGTTTAAAAAGACGACAGAAAGCAAACAGGTGTTGTTAATACCCTGTGAATTTTTTTGTGAAATCAGTTAAAGATACAAATTTCACTGTTAAAAGCCGGATTTGCAACTGTAGGGCTCAGGATACTGAGCCCACCCGCAGGGCTCAGTATCCTGAGCCCCTACGGAGCCCATCCAGGTGAACGAGAAGAACGTCCCACCCAATATAAAGCATTATCTTTGCAGGATTAAAAAATGAGCAAAAAAGGTAAAATACTGGTGGCAATGAGCGGTGGTATAGATAGCACCGTTACTGCCATTATGTTGAAAGAAGAAGGATACGAGGTGGTGGGCATTACCATGAAAACCTGGGATTATGCCACATCGGGCGTAAACGGGAAGGAAACGGGCTGCTGCAGCCTTGACTCTATAAACGATGCCCGGACAATTGCCGTGAAGCACGGTATTCACCATTTTATACTGGACATCAGGGATGAGTTTGGCAATTTTGTAATTGACAATTTTGTGGATGAATACCTGGCAGGCCGCACGCCCAACCCCTGCGTACTGTGCAATACCCATATAAAGTGGGAGGCCCTGCTGAAGCGGGCCGATATGCTGGACTGTGAATTTATCGCCACCGGCCATTATGCCAACATGAACCACAATGCCGAAACCGACAGGTATTATATATCGCGCGGTAAGGATTTGAATAAGGACCAGTCGTATGTGCTTTGGGGACTGGCACAAAAAAACCTGCGCCGCACCCGTTTTCCTATGGGGAAATACCATAAAACCGAAATAAAACAAATGGCGGTAGACATGGGTTATACGGAACTGGCCAAAAAAAGTGAGAGCTACGAGATTTGTTTTGTCCCCGATAACGACTACCGCAGTTTTTTGAAGCATAAAGTGGAAGGCCTTGAAGAACGTGTTGCAGGCGGAAACTTTGTACGCTCAGACGGCACGGTTATAGGCAAACACCGCGGTTACCCGTTTTATACCATAGGCCAGCGCAAGGGGCTTGAAATAGCCGTGGGTGAGCCCATGTTTGTGGTGGAAATTCAGCCGGATACCAACACTATTGTGCTGGGCACACAGGATGAATTGCAGCGGATTGGCATGTGGGTGCGCAATATCAACCTTCAGAAATATGAGAATATTGAAGGAGAGGTGGATGCCCTGACCAAAATACGCTATAAAGACCCGGGCGCCAATGCTATAATTGAGCAGCACGGCAAACGTATGAAAGTGGTGTTTAATAAT
>DASPJH010000391.1:0-4445 GCA_035628715.1 Bacteroidia bacterium | reverse complement strand
CGTAAATGAAAATTTGGTGGCTACCCAATTATTGCCCCAATAGTCAACAGTTGCCGCATTTTCATTCAGTAACCCGTTGCTTTAGCTGCGGGGCATAGAAAGCTCAGCTACATTGCTGCCAGCGGGAGGCATGGGGCTGATACCGGGTTTTAACGGTATTTCGAACACTAATGGTATCAAACCTTCCGAACGCAGTAATTTTACAACGCCGGGTTTGATACCCGATGTTTGGTGTTTCAACCTGTTTTGACAGTATATTACGCCCCAAACTCTATTTAGTAAGCTGTAAGCATAGTTTAAATAAGCCTAAATGAAAAAAACCATTGGTATTATGGGCGCCATGCCGGAGGAAATTGACGGGGTGGTGAGCTTATTATCCAACTGTAAGAAATCGTCCGCCGGGATGCGGACCTATTACACCGGCACCATTGAGGGGATAGAAACCGTAGTGGTATTTTCACGATGGGGAAAGGTGGCCGCTGCAACAACGGTTTCTACATTAATACATCAGTTTAATATTACTGAATTACTGTTTACAGGCGTTGCGGGCGCTATTAGTCCCGATTTACGAATAGGTGATATTGTTATAGCAAACCGCCTTATACAGCACGATATGGATGCCCGCCCGCTGATGAGCCGCTATGAAATTCCGCTGTTGAACCAAACCTGGTTTGCAGGTGATAGCGCCCTGATTACTAAAGCCACTGCTTCCATCAACCGGTTACTGGAAACCAAAACGCTTCATACGGTGATTGGTGACAGTGCCCTTGACGAATTTGATATAATTTCCCCGCAATTATATTCCGGCGATGTAGCCAGCGGCGACCTGTTTTTTTCGGAAGCCCGGCAAAAACACATACTGCACCGGCAGCTGCCCTCAGTTTTATGTGTGGAGATGGAAGGGGCAGCGGTGGCACAGGTGTGTTATGAGCACGGTATTCCGTTTGTTATAATCCGCACAATTTCCGACATAGCCGATGATAAATCACATATTGATTTCCCGCGGTTTATTGAAAAAATATCCAGCCGGTATTCAACGGAGATAATTAAGCATGTTTATTCGTAGCCTGCCGTCCGGGATTTATAATCCTGGCCTGTAGAAATTAAAAAAAGGAATTTTATTCTTTAACCGGATATATTATCAAAGAATCCCCTGCCCAGGAGTCACCGGAAAGTAATATGCCAAGGTCTCCGTTCAAAATTGAAACCCTGTTCGCATAGTTCAAAATTGACATTATTTCACCACAAATGCTATCTCTGCTTTGTTCGTAAGCATTAAGGTTATAGTTCCAGTATTCCCCATTCAATACGCCTCCTGTACCATCATTATGATAATGATAAAGGCCTAACACCATCGGAAAAATGAATAATCTTTTATCCAGTTGTGTGTCAAAACCGACAATGGTGTTTCCTTTAACAGCAATTTTCGAGTCTTTCAGAATAAATAGTGAAGAAGTTGCGGAATCAAAATGCAAATGGTAGTTATATTGCCCTAGCTCAACTCTCGTTCTGTTACCTGAAGAATAATACGATTGAATTTTCCACTTATAGTTTGCAAAAAGAGCATAAAAGTGCAGCTTATACCTGTCAGGCGGCTTTGGCGCAGGCTTTAACAGGTTGCAGGAAAAAAACAGTATTGCTATTGCACAACTAATAATATTTAGTATTCTGTGTTTCATTGCAGCCATCTAATTACCTGTTAATTCAGTCATCCCCACTAAAATTTCACCCCGTTCTTTTTTTCATATCCTTAAGCACATTATATGATGAACTAAGATAATAAAAACCTTCTTTAGCTAAACCAACTGCATCAACCTGATATTTATTGTTACCTGGTATAAATACCTGCGGCGATAACGGCGGTTAAAATGGCAAACGATGTAGGTTTTGACCGATTGTCCCGCAAATTTAATATACGTATTATTTAACCCTCCATAATTCCCACGTCCCTGTATCGTACAGCGTATAGTAATCAGACGGATGAGGAATGTAATTCTGGTCGTTTTCGTACGCCAGAACATCGTCAATATTTTCAGCTCTTACATTTACATTTAAACCGGTGTCAATTTCCCAATTTCCAGTAAAACTCAATGTCCCACTATTAAAATATCCCACATAGGTAACTTCATGCGGCCCGGCTTCAGCATCTTTAATTAAGTTACCATCCTCATCATAAAAGTATTTGCAAGGGTAGGTTTTAACAAAACTTATCATATCCCCTTCAATAAAACCTTTCACGGTGGCGGGCTCGCCTACAACTCCCTCACCTTCAGTATCCTGGCTGGTACCTTCTATCACACCATTCTTTTCCGTAAGGGTTGCAATAAAGTATCCCTTCTTTCCGGCGATGCCCTCGTCATAGCCTTCGCCAAACTCAAAATATCCTTTCCAGGTGCCGGTAATTTCTAAACGCATTAACTGTAAAGATAATAAAACAGGATATAAAATCCTGTTTTGTGAAATTACTGTCGTTCGGAGGGCTTAAAACCCTCCGAACGACAGTAATTCATAGCGGTGGGTTTCCTACCCCCACTATACGCCTGCCGTCAAGTAGCCTGCCGACCGGGATTTGCAATACCGGACATTTGAGTTGAGGATTTGAAATCCTCTGCTCCCGGACCGGGATTATAAATCCCGGTCGGCGCCAGGTCGGTGGTCAAAAATATTCCTCACCGTCACCATACTATACACCCCCGGCTGCCACGTTAAGGATAAGTAAAAACCAAGTATTACTTTTGCTTCACGTAAATCTAACCTTGAACGATGCCAATGACCGCCGAAGAGATTAAAGCAAAAGCGAATACCATTTTCAGGAAAGTTTTTAATGACAACACCATTGAGGTACATGATGAGCTAACCGCCAAAGACGTAGAGCGCTGGAACTCAATGACCCACCTAACAATGATTGCCACCGTGGAGGAAGAATTTGGCATTAAATTTAAGCTGAAAGAACTGATTGGGATGAAAAACGTGGGCGAGCTGCTCCGCCTGATTGAAACCAAAACATCCAACTAAACACCGTGAACAAAATATGGCAGGCCGTGGGAATTGTGCTGGCGCTGAATATAGCGCTGCTGGGCTTTTCATGGTTGTATGAGCACACTTTTGTACAATGGGACGACACCACTAAACAGGAAACTGAAGGAGATTTCAGGTTTATAACCCTTTCTGATATTTTAACCCCTGATACCAGCACGATAAATGAAACCGCTGAACAGCTGGCCGATAAGCTGCTGAAGGCGGATACCCTGGTAATTAAAAAAATGCCCAAGCGGGGCAAGGTAGACTCTGCGTTTTTGGTGAAGAACAGCGATACTGCTGCGTTGCGCGAAAATAAAATCTATAATCCCGGAGGATTGGCTGCTTTTTTTGAGGCATTGATACAGGAAAAAGACAATACCCTTATCCGCGTGGGCCACTACGGCGATTCGCAATTGGAAGGGGACCGCGTGACGCAGAACCTGCGCGTAAATTTACAGGCCAAGTTTGGCGGCGGCGGACTGGGTTTTGTACCGCTGGACGATGTGGCCAGCAGTATGGGCTACACCCGCACGCACACCGGCACGTGGACCCGCTACAACGTTTTTAACAACCGTATCAAAAACGGCTTTTACGGGCTGAGCGGCACACTGTTCAGGTTTGCCAAAGGAGAGGTATTACCCGACTCTATTAAAGCAGAAGACAGCGCCAGCCTGGGTGCATACACAGAAACGGGCAAAAGCGGTGAAAAGAAAGTGAAATACGGCCGTAATGCCTCGGTAACTTTTAACTTTGCCAAATGGGTGAGTTATGACCGGGTATCGCTGATGTATGGCCGTACGTCTGAAGGGTTTGTAGTTAAAGGAACATCACAGGGTAAGCCGCTTTTTACCGATTCAGTAAAACCATCGCTGGGCTTTGCCCAAATGAACCTGGATATTCCTGACGGAACAAAGAATTTTAAACTGGAATTTTTATGCAATAGCAGCCCCGACATTTACGGACTGCAGGTAGACGGCTCAACCGGTATTACTGTGGATAATTACGCCATTCGCGGCCACAGCGGCGACGGCCTGATGAAGATAGACGATGCCTATTTAGCCACCCAGGCCGACCTGACCAATACCCGGTTGATTGTTTTCCAGTACGGTGCCAATATGATACCCTACCTGGAAAGCGAAAAAGAGTGCCAATACTACGAGGATGCCTTTTACCGCCTGTTTATGAAGTTTAAAAAAGCGGCCCCAAAGGCAAGCATACTGGTAATTGGCAACGGCGATATGGGTACCCATGTTGCAGGCCAGGAACAAAGTTATGCCCACGTACGCTGCCTGAGCGATGTGCAAAAAAGCGCTGCCCTGCGGGCCGGTTGCTCGTTCTGGAGCCTGCTGGATGCCATGGGCGGCGACAACTCTATACTTACATGGTCGAGGAAGGGGTTAAGCTCACTGGATGGGCATTTATCG